>JAGRFO010000089.1:486-14424 GCA_020446005.1 Rhodocyclaceae bacterium
GGCAAGACCACCACCGCCGCCAAGCTCGCCGCGCGCTGCGTGGTGCGCCACGGCGCCGACAAGCTGGCGCTGATCACCACCGACGGCTACCGCATTGGCGCGCACGAACAACTGCGCATCTACGGGCGCATCCTTGGCGTGCCGGTGCACGTCGTGCGCGACGCCTCCGACCTGCGCCAGACGCTGTCCGAACTCAAGAACAAGCACATGGTGCTGATCGACACGGTGGGCATGAGCCAGCGCGACAAGATGGTTGCCGAGCAGGCGGCGATGCTCCTCGGCGCCGGCCACATCAAGCGCCTGCTGCTGCTCAACGCCACCTCCCGCGGCGACACGCTCGACGACGTGGTGCGCGCTTACGACGGTCCCGATCTGGCCGGTTGCGTGCTCACCAAGGTGGACGAGGCGGCCTCGCTGGCGCCGGCGCTGGACGTGGCGGTGCGCCACGAGATCGACGTGTATTACGTCGCCAATGGTCAGCGTGTGCCCGAAGACCTGCATCTGCCCAACCGCGCCTACCTGGTGCATCGCGCGCTCAAGTCCGCGCCGGAGGATTCGCCCTATCACCTCGGCGCTGACGAAGCCGGCCTGCTGATGGCCGCCGCCGGCGCGGGGGTCTGAGATGATCGACGGTCGCGAAGACCAGGCCGCCGGCCTGCGCCGGCTGTTCCGCAAGGCGCCGCCGACCGTGGTGGCGCTGTTCTCGACCGGCCATCGCGCCCAGACCACCGCGGCGCGCTGTATCGAACGCATTGGCCGGCAGGCTCATCGCGTGCTGGTGCTCGATGAAGCCGCTGGCGAATCGAGCCTTGCCGCCGCCTGGGGACACACCGGGGGCGGCGATCTGCTGCAGGCGCTGGACGACCGCCAGCCGGTTGCTGCGCTGGTCCAGCCGGTGGCCGGACTGATGGGGCGCCTGCCGGTGACCGCCGCGGCGATGGCCTTGCCGCTGCTCGACGACGAACGCCGCGCGCGCCTGCTCGAACACATCCAGCACTTGCAGCGCCAGACCCGTTTCATGCTGGTGCATGCCTCGACCGCCACTCTCGACGGCCCCTCGCCCTTCGTGTTCGCCGCGCCGCGCCGGCTGGTGGTCGCCGAGGCGAGCGGACGCGGCGCAACCGAGGCCTATGCGTGCATCAAGTCGCTGGCCGAACTGGGGATCGGGTCGCTGCATGTGGCGGTGGCCGGGGCGCGCCACCGCGCGGAGGCCAAGGCGTTCTTCCAGCGGCTGGAATCGCTGGTGCGCACCCATGTGGGTTTGCCGCTGGCGTGGACCGGCGAGGTGGAGCGCGACGACATTGCCGGGGCCTTGCTGCAGGAGTCCGGCGCGCAACCGCCGCGTGAGGCGGAGGCCGCCTTCCTGCGCCGCCTGCACGGCTGGCGGCGTGCCGCCCAGAGTCTGGCGAGCGGGTGAGGCGGTGAAATACCGGGGAGAAAACGGTCTATTCTGCAAGCGCGAACCGGCGCTTCGGCGGACAATGGGTACCATCGGGCTTCGTGGCAGGTGCCATGAAGTGTTATATCTACCCGTATCGCCGCCACACAACTAGACGGGTCAGCGCATGTATACCGCTTCGGGCACACTTGATCGAGACCAGTTGGTGACGCAGTACGCGCCGCTGGTCAAGCGCATCGCCTATCACCTGATGGCCAAGCTGCCGGCCAGCGTACAGGTCGATGACATCATCCAGAACGGCATGATCGGCTTGCTCGATGCGATCGGACGCTACGAAGAAGGGCTCGGCGCGCAGTTCGAAACCTACGCGGTGCAACGCATCCGCGGCTCGATGCTCGACGGCCTGCGCGAGAACGACTGGCTGCCGCGCAGCCTGCGCCGCGACATGCGCCGCATCGAGGCGGCGATTCACGATCTCGAACAGCATCACGGCCGTCCGCCCACCGAGCGCGAGCTGGCCGAGGCGATGGACCTCCCGCTGGCTGCGTATCAGAAGATGCTGCAGGAGGCACGCGGCCATCAGTTGGTGTATTTCGAGGACTACACCGACGGCAACGACGACGATTTTCTGGAGCGCCACACGGTCGGCGAGGAGGGCGATCCGCTCGAGGCCCTGCTCGACCAGAACATGCGCGATACGCTCATCGAGGCCATCGACGATCTGCCCGAGCGCGAAAAGCTGGTGATGGGCCTGTATTACGAAGAGGACCTCAACCTGCGAGAGATTGGCGAAGTGCTCGGGGTGTCCGAATCGCGGGTGTGCCAGCTACACAGCCAGGCGGTGGCGCGCCTGCGCGCGCGCATCCACGGCACCAAGTCCGGGCCCAAGCCGCGGCGCGGGCGTCCGCCCAAGCAGGCGGGTTCGCCGGTCTGATGGCGTGCAAGCGATGACGCTCAACGGGTGCCGACATGGATAGCATCAGTCTGGTGGGACTCACCGTTGGTCTGGCGGCGATTCTCGTCGGCCAGGTGCTCGAAGGCGGGCACATCAGCTCGCTGGTGCAGCCGACCGCTTTCCTGATCGTGATTGGCGGCACTCTCGGCGCGGTGATGCTGCAAAGCCCCTTGCGGGTGTTCAAGGATGGCATGGCGATGGTCAAGTGGATCTTCGTGCCGCCGGGGGCGTCCTATCCGGTGCTGATCGAGCAGGTGGTCGGCTGGAGCAACGTGGCGCGTCGCGAAGGCTTGCTGGCGCTGGAGACCCAGATCGAGGTGGTCGATGACCCCTTTACCCGCAAAGGCATCCAGCTGCTGGTCGATGGCGTCGAGCCGGAACGCTTGCGCGAGGTGCTGGAAGTCGAGATCGACACCTGGGAGGGGCACATGAAACTGGGTGCCAAGATCTGGGAAGCGGCCGGCGGGTATGCGCCCACGATCGGCATTCTGGGCGCGGTGATGGGCCTCATCCATGTGATGGAGAACCTATCCGACCCCTCCAAGCTGGGCTCCGGCATCGCGGTGGCCTTTGTCGCCACCATCTACGGCGTGGGCTCGGCCAACCTCGTATTTCTCCCCGTCGCCAAGAAGCTGCTGGCGCATGTCGGGCGGATGGTCTCGCAGCGCGAGCTGCTGGTTGACGGGCTGGTCGGGATCGCCAACGGCGACAACCCGCGCATCATTGAAAGCCGCTTGCAGGGCTACAGCGTTTGAGGCGTTGTGCCTGATCGCTGTGTCTGATCAATTTCCTCTCGCATCACATTGACGGCGGTCTGTGGACTGCCGTTTTTTTTGCGGGGAGAAAGGACGGGATTACAGGTGGAAGCTGCTCACCGATGATTTAAGGTCGCTGGCCAGCGCGCGCAGCTGATCGGCGGTGCGCGCCATGCGCCCGAGTGCGTCCTGGTTGGCGCGCACCATCTGGGTCATGTCGTCCACGCTGCGCGAGATGTCCTGACTGGTCTCGCTCTGTGCGCGCACCGCGCGCGTGATCTCGCCCACTTCGGCGGTGGTGTGGCTGACCGAGGCGTTGGCGTCGGTGAGCGCCTGCGAGGCCGACTGCATCCCGCTGCGGCTGGCGTCGAGCGAGGCCAGCCCCTTGCGCAGTTCCTTCTCGAGGGTGCTGGCGTGTTCGCCGAGGGTGTGGGTGATGGCGTCGATCTCGCTCGCCGACTGGCCGGATTTCTCCGCCAGCTTGCGCACTTCGTCGGCCACCACCGCAAAACCGCGCCCCTGCTCACCGGCCCGCGCCGCCTCGATGGCGGCGTTGAGCGCCAGCAGATTGGTCTGCTCGGCGATCTCCCGCACCTGCTGGGTCATGTGGGTGATTTCCTGCGCGTTCTTGAAGAAGGCCTGCGCGGTGTCGGTGACGCCGTTCATCACGGTGGCGGTCTCGTCCACCGATCGCGCCAGGGTTTCGAGCTGGGCGAGGGCGTGGGTCGAGGCATCCATGCCTTGCTGCGACAGGCTGCTCACGCGCTCGGCATTGCCGCTGATGCGGCCGATCGCTTCGGTCACTTCCTCGATGCCATGGGCGGTGGAGCCGGCGGCGTCGGATTGACGCTGGGCCGATTTGGCAGCGCTGTGCGATTCGTCGGCGACCGCGCTGGCGGCGCTGTCGACGCTGGTGACCGACTGGGTGACTCGCCCGATCAGGGTGCCCAGATCGTTGCGCAGGGACTCCGCGCTGAGCGCGATGCGGCCCAGCTCGTCCTGCGTATGGGCGCGGATCGGCTTGCTGAAATCGCCGCGCGCCAGGGCGTGAAGGCCGCTTTCGAGCTCGCGCGCGGGGCCGATGAGCTGGCTGCGAAGCAACCACAGAAACAGCCCGAAGGCCAGTACGCAGGCCACCGCCATGAGTCCCGCGGTGATCACGATGGCCTGGTGGGCGCTGGCCTTGGTGGCGGTGGTCCGCTCGGCAATCTGGGCGTTCACCAGCGTGGCCAGCTCGTCCAGATACTTGCCGGTGGGCTGGTCGGCATCGCGCACGTTGCGCTCCAGCGCGTCGATGTCGTAGCTCACCCGATAGTTGGAGAGCGCATCGCCATAGGCCTCGCGCAATGCCGCATGCGCTTTGAGGAAATCCCTGGCCAGCGCCTGGGTCTGGTCGTTCACCAGCGGGGAAGCGGCCAGCGCGCTGAGATTGGCCTGTAGCTTGTCCTGTTTCTTGCCATAGGCCAGCCAGTAGTCGGCGATGATGTCATCTTCGGTGATGCGCAGGATGATGTTCTTCCAGTCGAGCAGTTGCGAGAGGAAGACGGTCTTGTCTTCGGCCAGCTTGACCTGCTCGGTGTGCAGGGCGTCGACCTCGCCGGTAAGGGTGTCGATGGCGCGGTACTGGAGAAACAGGCCGACGCAGGCGGCGATCAGCAAGAGGGTGGTGCCGCCACCGCAGATGAGGAGAAGTTTGTTGCGGATACTGGAGAGAATGAAGCCCATTGCCGTCACTTCCGCAGGTTGTATGGCCAGAAAGTACGGCCGTGCGGGACACGACTTTAGGCCGATTGCGGGCGCCGCCACCTCAAGCCCGGGGGCGACATGCCGTTGACCTGAACCAGACGGTGACTGGCGCAGGCAGTCTTCGGGTCCAACGATAATCGACAGGGGTGACGCGGGCATGGGGCGGCGCAGAAAAGAGGCGGAGGAGCACGAAAACCACGAGCGCTGGCTGGTCTCCTACGCCGACTTCATCACCCTGCTGTTTGCCTTTTTCGTGGTCATGTACTCGCTCAGTTCGATCAACGAGGGCAAGTACCGCGTGCTCTCCGATTCGATCGTCCAGTCCTTTCGCAGCGTGAGCATCAACAGCGCCGGCAAGAAGATGGTGGTCGAGCCGGTGACCATGCCGGGGCTGCCCTCCCTACTGTCGCTCAAGGCCGCCAATGACAAAGCCAAACAGGATGAGGCGCGCGAAGCCGCGGCGCGCATGCGCGATGTGGCCGAGGAGATCCGGCGCGCCCTGCAGCCGCTGGCCGACAGCGGGCTGGTGAGCGTGACCGAGGGGGCGCACGGGATCAAGGTCGAGATCAATGCCGAGATTCTGTTCGCGCCGGGCGATGCGCTGATCGGCGGTGGCGCGGTGTCGGTGCTCGAAGCGGTGGCCCGGGTCCTGTCGGCGTCGGATTTCCCGATCGTGATCGAGGGGCACACCGACAATGTGCCGATCAATACCGCGCGCTTTCCGTCGAACTGGGAGCTCTCCGCAGTGCGCGCTTCCAGCGTGGTGCGCCTGTTCGTCGACGCCGGTGTGCTGCCGGCGCGGCTGACCGCGGTGGGTTACGGCGACCAGCGTCCGGTGGCGGAAAACCTCACCGCCGAGGGGCGGACGCGCAACCGCCGGGTGACCTTGCTGATCGAGTCGATGCAGCTTGCCGAGGATGTGCCCCCGCCGGCATCGCTACGCCGCTCCGACCCCATCCGGAGCATTCTACCGGGCGCGCCGGGGACGTGATGCGTGCGGCTGCGGGGATCATGGGTTGATGTCTAAAACTGTTTCTGCGCGGGCGTTATCGTCGCGCTCGCTGACCGTGTTTCGGGAACGTCATGAACGGAATGTTTGAGTGGTCCGACTCGTATTGTGCGGGCATTCAGGAAGTCGACGAGCAGCACAAGGAGCTGCTGATCGCGCTCAATGAAGTCGCGGCGGCGGTCCGAGAAGGTGCCGACACAGCTCGCCAGCGCGCGTTGCTCGATGCGCTGGCGGAGAATGCGCGTGCTCACTTCTCGCTCGAAGAGTCGCTCATGCGGGTGTCGAATTATCCCGAGTTCCAGTCGCACAAGCAGTTGCATGAAGAGTTGATGGGACAGATGCTGGGGGTGCAGGAGCGGCTCGACCTCGGCGAAGAGTGCATCAGTTTCGAGCTGCTGCACTTTCTCAAGGTGTGGTTGATCAATCACATCAACGAGGCCGATCGTCGTTTTTGCGTCTACTTCCTGAGTGTCGGTGGCGAAGCCGAGTGGGCGCCGCACGTGGCCGATGGCATGGCCCGCAAGGGGAAGGGCTGGAAGTTCTGGTGAGGCGCGCCGGCGCGTCCGGCGGCGATCACGACCCCGGGGCTTGCAGCAGCGCGCTCATCAGCGTCTGCTGGGCCGAGCGGGCCTCGCCGCGCGGCGTCTTGCGGCGGTAGTGGCCGTCCGGCTGCATTTCCCAAGCCATGCAGTTGTCTGCCAGGTAAACCCGGAAGCCTTCCTTCATGACGCGCCGCTTGAGGCGCGGGTCGAGCACCGGGAAGGCGACCTCGATGCGGCGGAAGAAGTTGCGGTCCATCCAGTCGGCGCTGGAGAGATACATTTTTTCTTCGCCGTCGGCGTGGAAGAAGAAGATCCGGTGATGTTCGAGGAAGCGCCCGACAATCGAGCGTACCCGGATGTTGTCCGACAGGCCCGGCACGCCGGGGCGCAGCGCGCAGGGTCCGCGCACGATGAGGTCGATGTCGACGCCGGCCTGCGAGGCTTCGTAGAGCGCTTCGATGGTCTCCGGCTCCAGCAGCGCATTCATCTTGGCCATCACCCGCGCCTTGCGTCCGGCGCGCGCGGCCTCGGCCTCGGCGCGGATGTGGGCGACCACGTTGGCGTGCAGGACGAAGGGCGCCTGCCACAGGTGGGTGAGGGCGGTGGCCTGGCCGACGCCGGTGATCTGCTTGAACAGCTCGGCCACGTCTTCGCCGATCTCCGGATTGCAGGTGAGCAGGCCGAAGTCGGTGTAGAAGCTGGTGGTGCGCGGGTGGTAGTTGCCGGTGCCGAGGTGGACGTAGCGGCGCAGGCGGTCGCGATCGCGGCGCACCAGCATCAGCAGTTTGGCGTGGGTCTTGTAGCCGAACACACCGTACACCACATGCACGCCGACCTCTTCGAGCCGCGCCGCCCAGCCGATGTTCGCTTCTTCGTCGAAGCGCGCCATCAGTTCCAGCACCACCGTGACTTCCTTGCCCTTTTGCGCCGCGCGCATCAGATGCTCCATCAGGATCGACTCCGAGCCGGTGCGATACACCGTCATCTTGATCGCCAGCACGCAGGGGTCGTCGGCCGCCGCGCGCAGCAATTCGACCACCGGGGCAAAGCTCTCGAAGGGATGATGGAGGAGGATGTCCTGCTTGCGGATGGCGTCGAACAGGTTTTTCTTCTCACTCGCCAGCGCGGCCGGAAGGCCCGGCTTGTAGGGCGCAAACAGCAGGTCGGGTCGGTTCACCCGGTCGGGCAGCGCCATCAGCCGCACAAGATTGACGATGCCAGGCGTGCGGTAGAGGTCGACCGCGCTCAGGTTGAACTGGCGCTGCAGGAAGCCGGCCATGGTGTCGGAGCAGTTGTCGGCCACTTCGAGGCGCACCGAGTCGCCGTAGTGGCGCTGCTGCAGTTCGCCCTTGAGCGCGCTGCGCAGGTCGGTGACTTCTTCTTCGTCCACGAACAGGTCGGAGTTGCGGGTGACGCGGAACTGGTAGCAGCCGAGCACCGACATGCCGGGGAACAGCTTGCCGACGTGGGCGTGCAGCACCGAGGAGAGGAACACAAAGCCGAAGTCGATGCCGGAGATCTCGCGCGGTAGCAGAATCACCCGCGGCAGCGCGCGCGGCGCCTGCACGATGGCGGCGTCGGTGTCTCGGCCGAAGGCGTCCCGGCCGTCGAGTTCGACCGCGAAGTTGAGACTCTTGTTGAGCACCCGGGGGAAGGGGTGCGCCGGGTCGAGGCCGATCGGGGTGAGCACCGGGGAGACTTCGTTCTCGAAGTAGTCCGCGATCCAGGCGCGCTGGGCCTCGTTCCAGCGGTCGCGGCGCAGCACCGAGATGCCCTCCTGCTCCAGCGCGGGGAGGATTTCCTCGTTGAGCAGGCGGTACTGCTCCTCGATCATCTTGTGGACTTCACCGCTGATCTCGTCGAGCAATTGCTGCGGGGTCAGGCCGTCCTTGGGGTCGGCCTCGACGATGCCGAGGCGGATGCGCTCCTTGATGCCGGCCACCCGCACCTCGAAAAATTCATCCAGATTGCTCGACACGATGCACACGAAGCGCAGCCGTTCGAGCAAGGGCATGGCCGGGTCGGCGGCCTGCGCCAGCACCCGCCGCTGAAAGTGCAGCAAGGACAGCTCGCGGTTGATGAAGGTGACGGCGGGGGTGGTTTCCTGAGTCATGTCGGGGGGCGCGATTGGCGGAGGAAGGGCATGATTTTGTGACATTCATGTTACCCCGCCATGACGCCGCGGGTGGCAATCCAGCCCGGCGGGGGGCGCTTCGAGTGCTAGAATCCGCGGGTTGTTCCGCTGAAAATCCTGCATCCGGGTTGCCGCACCATGTCCGATGAATTGATCGCCGCCATTGATCTGGGTTCCAACAGTTTCCGCTTGCAGGTCGGGCGCATCGTCAATGACCAGATCTACCCGCTCGATGGTCTGAAAGATCCGGTGCGTCTGGCGGCCGGCCTGTCGAGCGAAAAATACCTCGATGTGGCGGCCCAGCGGCGCGGCACCACGGCCTTGAGCCGCTTTCGCGAACGGCTGGCCGATTTTGCCCCGCATCAGGTGCGCGCGGTGGCGACCAACACCTTGCGGGTCGCCAAGAATGCGCCCGAGTTCCTGATCCGCGCCGAAAGCGCGCTGGGCTTCCCGATCGAAATCATCGCCGGGCGCGAGGAGGCGCGGCTGATCTACGTCGGGGTGGCGCATTCCCTGCCCGACCCGCATCGCCAGCAACTGGTGGTCGATATCGGCGGCGGATCGACCGAATTCATTATCGGGCGCGCCTTCCAGCCGCTGGCGCTCGAATCCCTGTACATGGGCTGCGTCGGCTTCACCTTGCGCTTTTTTCCTGGCGGCAAGCTCGACCGCAAAGGCTTTCGGGAGGCCGAGCTGGCCGCGCAGCGCGAACTGCAGTCGATCGTTCATCCCTTTTCGGCGATCGGCTGGGAAATCGCGGTGGGCTCCAGCGGCTCGGCCAAGTCGCTCTCCGACATCCTGCGCAGCAACGGGCTCAGCGATGGCGCCCTCACCCGGCAGGGGCTCGAGCGGCTCAAGCAGATCCTGATCCGCGCCGGCAGCCTCGACGCGGTGGTGCTCGAAGGCGTCAAGGCCGATCGCCTGCCCGTGCTGCCCGGCGGGCTGGCGATCATGCTCGCGGTGTTCAAGGCGTTCAAGCTCAACGAGATGGTGTTTTCCGAAGGCGCGCTGCGCCTCGGGGTGCTCTACGATCTGCTCGGCCGCTACCATCACCACGATCTGCGCGACGCGACGGTGGAGGCCTTCGCCAGCCGCTACGCGGTCGACCGGACCCAGGCCGGCCAGGTCGCCAGCACCGCCTGTCACTTGCTGGAAATGCTCGACCCCGCCACGGTCGACCCCGACCACATCGACCGGCGCTATCTGGTCTGGGCGGCGACGCTCCACGAGATCGGCATTTCGGTCGCCCATTCGAGCTACCACAAGCACAGCGCCTACATCCTCGGCAATGCCGACATGCCGGGCTTCTCGCGGATGGATCAGGGGCGGCTGGCGCGGCTGGTGCTGGCCCATCGCGGCAAGCTGGCGCGGGTCGCCTCGATCGACCCGGCGAGCAGCGACTGGCAGTTGATCGCCTGTCTGCGGCTGGCGGTGGTGTTCCACCGCGCGCGCGACGGGCGCGATCTGCCACCGGTGCGCATCGCGCGCAAAGGCGACGGTTTCGCGGTCGAGGCGGACGCCGAATGGCTGGATGCGCTGCCGCTCACCGAGGCGACGCTCAACGATGAAATCCGCCAGTGGAACGCGATCGGCCATCCATTGAGCGTCAAAACCGTCAAGCGCCCCACGCTGGCGGCATGATCGCCGCATGAACGCCCCCGAATTGCGCTTTGAAGAGGGCGAAATCCGCCCGACCGGCGACTGGACGCTCAGCGCCCTGACGCCCTCGGTCAAGCGCCTGCGCGCGGCGTTGATGCAGGCTCAGGGTGGACGCTGGAATCTGGCGCGCGTCGACCGCCTCGACAGCTTCGGCGCCTTGTTGCTGTGGCGCGCGTGGGGGGCGCGACTGCCCGAAGGGGCGCAGATTCCCGAAGCGCTGGCGGGGCATTTCACGCGCCTGGCCGAGACCCGCGTCAGCGCGCCGCCGCGCCGCCGCTTCGGGCCGCTCGATGCGCTCGCGCTGCTCGGGTCGGCGCTGTTCGGGCTGATCTCGCACCTTGCCGATTTTGTCGCCCTGATCGGCCGTCTGGCGCTGGATCTGCTTTATCTGAGCGTGCGTCCGCGCGACTGGCCGGTGAAAGAGTTTTCGGCCAATTTGCACAAGGTCGGGGTGCGCGCGATGCCGGTCAGCGCGCTGGTCGGCTTTCTCATCGGGGTGGTGTTGTCCTACCTGTCGGCGTTGCAGTTGAAAGCCTTTGGCGCGGACATCTTCATTGTCAACATCCTCGGTCTGGGGATCATCCGCGAGTTGGGGCCGGTGCTGGTGTCGGTGCTGGTGGCGGGGCGCTCCGGCTCGGCGATGACCGCCCAGCTCGGCGTGATGCGGGTGACCGAGGAGGTCGATGCGCTGAGCGTGATGGGCATCTCCAAATATGTCCGGCTGGTGCTGCCCAAGGTGGTGGCGCTGACCGTGGCGATGCCGCTGCTGGTGCTGTGGACCTCGACGGTGGCCCTGCTCGGCGGCATGATGTCGGCCGAGCTGCAGCTCGGTCTCAACTACGGCTTCTTCATCGAGACCCTGCCCAAGGTGGTGCCGGTGGCCAACCTCTACATCGCGATGGGCAAGGGCGCGGTGTTCGGGTTGATGATCGCGCTGGTGGCCTGCCATTTCGGCCTGCGCGTCAAGCCCAACACCGAGAGCCTCAGCGCTAACACCACCGCCTCGGTGGTCACCGCGATCACCATGGTGATTCTGGTCGACGCGGTGTTCGCCATCGCCACCCGCGCGATCGGAGTGCCGACATGAGCGCCGCGCCGGTGGTCAGCCTGCGCGGCCTGTCGACGCGCTTTGGCACGAACTGGGTGCACAAGGGGCTGGATCTCGACGTGGCGGCGGGCGAGGTGGTGTCGCTGGTGGGCGGCTCGGGCAGCGGCAAAACCACCCTGCTGCGCCAGATCGTCGGGCTGCTGCAGCCTACCGAAGGAACGGTGGCCTTGTTCGGCGAACCGCTGTTTGCCGGCAACCGGGCCGCGCAAAAGCTGCGCCGCCGCCGTTTTGCGATGTGCTTTCAGCAAGGTGCGCTGTTCTCCGCGCTGACGGTGTATGACAACATCGCCTTTCCGCTGCGTGAGAGCCGGGTGGCGAGCGAGGATGAGATCCGCGATCTGGTGGCGCTCAAGCTGGGCATGGTCGAGTTGCAGCCCGAGCATGCGGCGCTGATGCCGGCGGAGCTGTCCGGCGGGATGATCAAGCGGGTGGCGCTGGCGCGCGCGCTGGCGCTGGAGCCGGAGCTGTTGCTGCTCGACGAGCCGACCGCCGGGCTGGACCCGACGCGCAGCGCCGCCTTTGTCGAACTGGTCAAAGACCTGCAGCGCCAGCTTGGCCTGACGGTGGTGCTGGTGACCCACGATCTGGACACCCTGGCGGCGCTGTCGTCGCGGGTGGCGGTGCTGGCCGAGAAAAAGATTCTGGCATATGACACACTGGACGCGATCATGAAGCTTGAGCATCCTTTCATTCAGGAATTCTTCCTCAGCGAGCGCAGTGCGCGGGCGCTCGAACGGGGCCGGGGAGCTTAGCGATGGAAAATCGGGCGCACGCCATTCTGGCCGGGCTGTTCGTGTTGCTGCTCGGCGCGGCGGCCACCGCCGCGGTGTGGTGGTTCTCCGGCGACCGCGAGGCGATGCGGCAGTTCGAGCTGGTCAGCCGTGGCAACATCACCGGGCTCAACCTGCAGGCGGCGGTGCGTTTCCGCGGGATTGCGGCGGGGCGGGTGGAAAATATATCGATCGATGCCGCCGATCCGCAGAACATTCTGGTGCGCATCAGCCTGCGCGCCGATCTGCCGGTGACCGAAGGCACCACCGCCTCGCTCGGTTATCAGGGGGTCACGGGATTGGCCTTCGTGCAGCTCGAAGACAAGGGCGACCGGCCAGCGCCGCTGACCAGCGCCGAGGGCACGCTGCCGCGCATCGCCCTGACGCCGGGGCTGCTCGACGAGCTTTCGTCAGCGGCGGTGCAGGCGCTCAACCAGTTCAAGACGGTGTCGGCGCAGATCGCCCGCCTGTTTGCCGACGAGAATGTGGACCGCATGGGGCAGACCCTGCTGCGACTGGAGTCGGCCGCCAAGGGGCTGGATGACACCTTCCGCGAGGCGCCGCCGACGCTGGCCGCGGTGCGCGCCTTTTTCGGGCCGGAGAACCAGCGCCATCTGGCGGCCAGTCTGGCCAATCTGGCGCGGGTCAGCGGCGAGGCCGCGCCGACCGTGATCGAGGCGCGCAAGCTGCTGGTGCAGTTGCAGACCGTGGGCGAACATATTGACCAGGCGGCGGTGTCGACCGGCAATGGCTTGCTCAACGGCACCTTGCCGCAGCTCAACAGCCTGATGAAGGATTTGACCGTGACTTCGAATCGCCTGACGCGGCTGATCGAGGAAGTGGACGCCGCGCCGCAGATGCTGCTGCTCGGTCGCGGGGCGATTCTGCCGGGGCCGGGCGAGGCCGGCTATGCCGCGCCGGCGGCGCGATGAAACCACAGGGAGAAGGGCGGATGCATGGAATGAGGGCGCTGGTGGCGGGGATGGTGCTGGCGGGCTTGAGCGGGTGTGCGTCGATCGGCCAGCCGGAGGCGCCGCCGACCATTTTCGACATTGCGCCGCAGGACGTCGCGCCGATCGCGGTGCGGGTGCCGATGGCCGACCTCGAAGTGTTCGCGCCGTCGTGGCTATCGTCGTCGGCGATGCAGTATCGGCTGGAGCCAGTCAGCGCGCTGGAGCGGCGCTTCTACGCCACCAACCGCTGGGCGGGGATGCCGGCGGAGATGATGGAGGTGGTGTTCAAGCGGGTGATCCAGACCCAGCCGGCGGACAATGGCTCGGGCTGCCGGTTGCGCATCGACCTGGACGAATTCATCCAGCGTTTCGCCAGCGCCGAGCAGAGCGCCGGGCTGATCGAACTGCGCGCCAGCGTGCTGGCGCCGCGCACCGATGTGCTGATCGCCTACAAGACCTTTCTGGTGGAGGTGCCCGCGCCGAGCGCCGATGCCGCCGGCGGGGTGGTGGCGCTGCGCGGCGGGGTCAATCAGCTGGCGGTCGAACTGGCGCAGTGGCTGACCGGTCTGGAGCGCGGCGACAGCGCCAGGCTTAACGTCGGAGAACGTTGTTCAAACTGAGAATCATCAACATGGGGCAGGAGAGGGAGACACAAAGCATGACCGAACAGAACAATAACCCCTACGCGCAGGGGCTCGAAAAATGCGCTGCCAACTACGTGCCGCTTTCGCCCTTGAGTTATCTGGAGCGCAGCGCCTACGTTTACCCCGACCGGGTGTCGGTGATTCACGGTTCTCGCAGTTTCACCTGGTCGGAGACCTACGGGCGCTGCCGGCGGCTGGCCAGCGCGCTGGCGGACAAGGGCATTGGGCGGGGTGATACCGTGGCGGTGATGCTCTCGAACGTGC
>JAGRFO010000090.1 GCA_020446005.1 Rhodocyclaceae bacterium
CTCCATCGCCGGCATCGACCCCTCCGGCGGTGCCGGTCTGCTGGCCGACCTCAAGACCTTCTCCGCCCTCGGTGCCTACGGCTGTGGCGTGGTGGCGGCGCTGACCGCCCAGAACACCACCACGGTCAGCGGCGTGCACACCCCGCCGACCGATTTCCTCGCCTTGCAACTCGACACCTTGTTTGCCGATCTCACCATCCACGCCGTCAAGATCGGCATGCTCGGCACCGCCAGCATCGTCCGCACGGTGGCCGAAGGCATGGCCCGCCACCGGCCGGCCCGCGTGGTGCTCGACCCGGTGATGATCGCCAAGAGCGGCGACGCCCTGCTCGATCGTGACGCCGTGGCGATGCTCAAGGAGGCGCTGCTGGCGCAGGTCGAGGTGCTCACCCCGAACCTGCCGGAAGCCGGTGTGTTGCTCGATCGCCGCGCCCCCGAGTCGGTGAAGGAAATGTATCGCGCCGCCGAGCGCCTGCGCGAATTGCTGCCCCACAGCGGCGAGCGCTGGGTGCTGCTCAAGGGCGGCCACCTGCCCGGCAACGCGCTGGTGGACCTGCTCTTCAACGGCGACCGGATGGTCGAACTACCGGCTGCGCGGATCGACACCCCCAACACCCACGGCACCGGCTGCACGCTCTCCTCCGCCATCGCCGCGCTGCTGCCCCAACGCACCCACGACATGCAGCCGGTGGAAGCCGCGGTGCGCGACGCGCGGCAGTATCTGCTGGGCGCAATCGCCGCCTCGGGCCAGCTCGACGTCGGCAAGGGCCACGGGCCAGTGCATCACTTTCATGCGCTATGGCACCCCCGCCGATAAGCCCCGTCGCCTTGCGAAGGCAGGCGAATCAGCGTATTTTCGATCCCGTTCGTTGGGGGTGCCGCCGGTGCGGCTGAGAGAGTCCCTTGGAACCTGATCCGGGTCATGCCGGCGAAGGGAAACGACACGCCAAGCCCCACCCGGCGCGTGATCCGACTCTCCCCCAACCCTTCCGGAGAGTCACGCATGAACGCCAACGAAAAATTCCTCGCCGCATCCGCCCACGTGGACGAGGCCGCCATCGCCCCGCTGCCCAACTCGCGCAAGATCTACGTGGAGGGCTCACGGCCCGATGTGCGCGTGCCCATGCGCGAGATCTCTCAAGCAGACACCCCGACCGGTTTCGGCGGCGAGCAGAACCCGCCGATCTACGTGTATGACTGCTCCGGCCCCTACACCGACCCGAAAGCCTCCATCGACATCCGCTCCGGGCTGAACCCGTTGCGTCAGAGCTGGATCGAAGAGCGTGGCGACACCGAAGTGCTCTCGGGCCTCACCTCCGAATTCGGTCGTATCCGCGCAGCCGATAGCGCTTTGGATGAGCTGCGCTTCCCCGGCCTGCACCGCAAGCCGCGCCGCGCGAAGGCCGGTGCGAACGTCACGCAGATGCATTACGCCCGCCAAGGGATCATCACCCCGGAGATGGAGTTCATCGCCATCCGCGAGAACATGAACCGGGCGGCCTATATCGACTCGCTTCAGGGCACAGGGCCGAATGGTGCAAAACTCGGCGAGCGCATGGCGAAATTGCTGACCCGTCAGCATCCGGGCCAGAGTTTCGGCGCGTCCATCCCCGGTGAGATCACCCCCGAGTTCGTGCGTGATGAAGTGGCCCGTGGCCGCGCCATCATCCCGTCGAACATCAATCACCCGGAATCCGAGCCGATGATCATCGGCCGCAATTTCCTGGTGAAGATCAACGCCAACATCGGTAACTCCGCCTTGGGTTCTTCCATCTCGGAAGAGGTGGACAAGATGACCTGGTCCATCCGCTGGGGTGGCGATACGGTGATGGATCTGTCCACGGGCAAGAACATTCACGAGACGCGTGAGTGGATCATCCGCAACTCGCCGGTGCCGATCGGTACGGTGCCCATCTATCAGGCACTGGAGAAGGTGGACGGCAAAGCCGAGGAGCTGACCTGGGCCATGTTCCGCGACACGCTCATCGAGCAGGCCGAGCAAGGGGTGGATTACTTCACCATCCACGCAGGCGTGCTGCTGCGCTATGTGCCGCTCACGGCCAACCGCATGACGGGCATCGTGAGCCGGGGCGGTTCGATCATGGCCAAGTGGTGTCTGGCCCATCACAAGGAGAGCTTCCTCTACACCCACTTCGAGGAAATCTGCGAAATCATGAAGGCCTACGACGTGGCCTTCTCACTCGGCGATGGTCTGCGTCCGGGTTCCATCTACGATGCCAACGACGAAGCCCAGTTGGGCGAACTGCGAACCTTGGGGGAGCTCACCGACATTGCCTGGAAGCACGATGTGCAGGTGATGATCGAGGGCCCGGGCCATGTGCCGATGCACATGATCAAGGAGAACATGGACATCCAGCTCGAGGTCTGCAAGGAGGCGCCCTTCTATACCCTGGGCCCGCTGACCACCGACATCGCCCCGGGCTACGACCACATCACCAGCG
>JAGRFO010000091.1 GCA_020446005.1 Rhodocyclaceae bacterium
ATCGCCCGCTCCATGCGCAACAGGCCGACGCGGTACTGGTTTTCCATCAGTTCGCCGACCGAACGCACCCAGCGGTTGCCGAGGTGGTCGATGTCGTCGATCTCACCCCGTCCGTTGCGCAACTCGACCAGCACCGCGATCACCGCCAGGATGTCTTCGTTCGACAGCGTGCCGGCGCCCAGCTCGTTCTTCGTACCCGCCGTTTCGAGCATGCGGCGATACCACTCCGGCGTCTTGTCGTCGATCTTGTCGGGAAAGGCCCGGCGGTTGAACTTCATCCGCCCGACGGAGGACAGGTCGTAACGCTCTTCGGCGTAGAACAGGCCCTTGAACAAAGCCTCGACCGCGTCCTCGGTGGGCGGCTCGCCTGGGCGCATCATGCGATAGATGGCCACCTTGGCCGCCCACTCATCGGCGGTTTCGTCGATGCGCAGGGTCTGCGAGATGTAGCCGCCGCGATCCAGATCGTTGATGTAGAGCGTCGGCAAGGCCGTGAGCTTGGCCTCGCGCATCTTGTCCAGCAGGTCTTCGGTGATCTCGTCATTCGCGCGGGCGACGATCTCGCCGGTCTCGGCGTCGACCAGATCCTTGGCCACGATGCGCCCGAGCAGGAAATCGTCCGGCACCTCGATGGCCTTGATGCCGGCATCGGCCATCTGGCGGATGTGGCGCGCGGTGATGCGCTTGTCCTTCTCGACGACAACCTTGTCGCCATCGACGATGTCGAACTTGGCAATCTCGCCGCGCAGGCGCTCGGGCACCACGTCGAAGGACGCGCCCTCGGCCTGGAGCGTGAAGTTGTCGAAATCGTGGAAGGTGGCAAGGATGTCTTCGGACGACAGACCGATGGCGCGCATCAGGATCGTCACCGGCATCTTGCGGCGACGGTCCACCCGGAAGTACAGGAAGTCCTTCGGGTCGTACTCGAAGTCCAGCCACGAGCCGCGGTAGGGAATCACCCGCGCCGAGAACAACAGCTTCCCGGAGGCGTGGGTCTTGCCGCGGTCGTGCTCGAAGAACACCCCCGGCGAACGATGCAGCTGGGACACGATGACCCGCTCGGTGCCGTTGATGACAAAGGAACCGGTGGTGGTCATGAGCGGAATCTCGCCCATGTACACTTCCTGCTCCTTGACCTCCTTGACGGTCTCCTTGGGCGCCTCGCGATCCATGATCACCAGCCGCACCCGCGCCCGCAGCGGGGCCGCGAAGGTCAGGCCGCGCTGCTGGCATTCCTTGACGTCGAAGGCCGGCTCACCGAGCAGGAAATGCACGAACTCCAGACGCGCGTTTCCACTGTGGCTGCTGATCGGGAAAATCGAGGTGAACGCGGCCTGCAGGCCCTGGTTGGCCCGCTGCGCCGGCGGGGTGTCCGCTTGCAGGAAGGATGCAAACGACTCGATCTGGGTCGCCAGCAGATAGGGCGCATCCAGCACCGCTGCGCCTTTGGCGAAGCTTTTGCGGATACGCTTTTTCTCGGTATAAGAGTACGTCATAGATGCTCCGGATAGCGTTCAGACGTGGAAGACAGGAGGCAGCATGCTTGGTTCAAGGCACGCTCTCTTCTGGCTTCGAAAAGGACGAAAGGGCTGGCGCCCAAATCAGGCGCCAGCCCCGCAAGCCATCGCGATCTTATTTGATCTCGGCGGTCGCGCCAGCGTCTTCGAGCTGCTTCTTGAGGCCTTCGGCTTCCGCCTTGGGCACACCTTCCTTGATGGTCTTCGGTGCGCCGTCGACCATGTCCTTGGCTTCCTTCAGGCCCAGGCCGGTGGCAGCGCGCACCACCTTGATGACCTCAACCTTCTTGTCACCGATGGTGGCCAGCACCACGTCGAACTCGGTCTTCTCTTCAGCGGCGGCAGCGGCTTCGCCGCCGGCAACCGCGGGACCGGCCACGGCGACGGCCGCCGCCGCGCTCACGCCGAACTTCTCTTCCATGTCCTTGATCAGTTCGGACAGTTCCAGAACCGACATCGCGCCGATGGCGTCGAGGATTTCTTGCTTGCTGATAGCCATTTGTATTACTCCTGATAACGAATCACAGGCTCCCCCGCAGGGAGCACAATCTCTCTAAGAATCAAGCAGTCTCTTTTGCGTCGCGAACCGCTGCGAGCGTACGCACGAACTTCGAAGGCACCTCGTTGAGCGTCTGGACAAACTTGGCGACCGGCGCCTGCATCGTGCCGAGCAGCTTGGCCAGCAGCTCTTCACGACTCGGCATGGTGGCCAGCGCCTTGACCCCAGCTGCGTCCATGACGTAGTTGGGCATCACGCCAGCCTTGACGATCAGTTTGTCGTTGTCCTTCGAGAACTGCTGCAAGACCTTGGCCGGTGCCACCGGATCTGCGGAAATACCGTAGATCAGCGGACCGACCAGCTGGTCGGACAGCCCCTCGAAGGGCGTGCCGGAAATGGCACGCTTCGCCAGGGTGTTTTTCAGTACGCGCAGGTAAACGCCCGCCTCGCGCGCCTTGGCGCGCAATGCGGTGACTTGACCCACTTCGAGACCACGGTACTCAGCGACAATGATTGCCTGGGCGTTCGCCACTTCGGCGGACACTTCGGCAACGACTGCCTTCTTACCTTCAAGATTGAGACCCACGGTCATCTCCCACTGAATGGTTACGCCGCAGCCGCCCATGACAGGCAGCGGACTGCGACAACATCGGCGACCGTCATTCAGGAGATCAAGAGCACACGGCTTACGCCGTCAATGAATCCTGATTCGGGCAACGCCATCTACGCTGGGCCGGCAGCACATCCAGTGCGGCCGATTTGAGGCGACGGATCATCGTCGATAACTCGCGCCCCCAGCGGTCTTTGACAACCTGCGGCCCCGAGGGACCGCAGCCCAAAGACCCGGCCTGTCCGAAGACAGGCCAGGCATTTCTCGTCAAGCGCCCACGACGCTCGACGGTTCCACGCGCATGCCGGCGCCCATGGTGCTGGACACCGCGACACGGCGCAGATACAAACCTTTCGAGGTGGCCGGCTTGGCCTTGTTGAGAGCCTCGATGAGCGCCGCGGCGTTGGTACGCAGCGCCTCGACCGGGAAGGACGCGCGGCCGATGGTGGCATGCACGATGCCGCCCTTGTCGG
>JAGRFO010000092.1:0-863 GCA_020446005.1 Rhodocyclaceae bacterium
GTGGCGGTGATGCTCTCGAACGTGCCGGCGATGTTCGAAGCGCACTTTGGCGTGCCGATGATCGGCGCGGTGCTCAACACCCTCAACACCCGGCTCGACGCCGAAGCCATCGCCTTCATGCTCGGCCACGGCGAAGCCAAGGTACTGATCACCGACCCCGAATTCGCCGAAGTGGTCAGCGCCGCGCTGGCGCTGCTCGAAGGGCCCAAACCACTGGTGATCGACGCCCTCGACCCCGAATACCCCGTCACCACCTGCGTCGGCGAGCTCGAATACGAAGATTTCATCGCCGCCGGCAACCCCGACTTCGCCTGGCAACTGCCCGACGACGAATGGGACGCCATCGCCCTGAACTACACCTCTGGCACCACCGGCAACCCGAAGGGGGTGGTCTACCACCACCGCGGCGCCTACCTGAATGCCGCCTCCAACATCATCAGCTGGGGCATGCCGGCGCACGCGGTGTATCTATGGACCCTGCCGATGTTCCACTGCAACGGCTGGTGCTTCCCCTGGACGATGGCCGCCAACGCCGGTGTGAACGTCTGCCTGCGCAAGGTCGACCCGGCGCTCATCTTCGAGCTCATCCGCCGCTACAAGGTCAGCCACATGTGCGGCGCCCCGATCGTCTACGGCATGCTCATCAACGCCCCCGACAAACTGCGCCAAGGCATCGAGCACAAGGTCAGCGGCCTGATCGCCGGCGCCGCCCCCCCGGCCGCGATCATCGAAGGCGCCGAGCGCATGGGCTTTGACATCACCCACGTGTATGGCCTCACCGAAACCTATGGTCCCGCCTCGGTGTGCGCCAAGCACCCGGAGTGGGACGCGCTGCCGATCGACCGCCGCGCCGAGCGCAACGG
>JAGRFO010000092.1:924-5308 GCA_020446005.1 Rhodocyclaceae bacterium
GTGCCCGCCGACGGCGAGACCATGGGCGAGATCATGTTCCGCGGCAACATCGTCATGAAGGGCTACCTCAAGAACGACAAGGCGAGCACCGAAGCCTTCGACGGCGGCTGGTTCCACACCGGCGACCTGGCGGTGATGCACCCGGACGGCTACGTCAAGATCAAGGACCGCTCCAAGGACGTGATCATCTCCGGCGGCGAGAACATCTCCTCGCTGGAAGTTGAAGAAGTGCTGTTCCGTCACCCCGCGGTGATGATGGCCGCGGTGGTGGCCAAGCCCGACGACAAGTGGGGCGAAGTGCCGGCGGCCTACATCGAGGTCAAGGAAGAGGCACAGGTCAGCGCCGAGGAGATCATCGAGCACTGCCGCGGCCACCTGGCCCGCTTCAAGGTGCCCAAGCACATCGAGTTCTGCGTTCTGCCCAAGACCTCCACCGGCAAGATCCAGAAGTTCGTCCTGCGAGAGCAGGCCAAAAGCAGCTCGGCCATCGATTGAGGGATGGGTCGCCGAGCCAGCCGCCTGCGAGGAGATGAGTGATGAGTGCAGTCGTGAACGACGATGCCGCGCCGATGGTGCTGCGCGAGGATGCCGGCGGGGTGGCCCGCCTGACCCTCAACCGGCCGGGCCAGTTCAACGCGCTGTCCGAGGCCATGCTCCGGGCCTTGATCGCGCAGCTCGACGCGGTGGCCGAGGACCCCGGCGTGCGGGTAGTGGTGCTGGCGGGCGCCGGCAAGGCGTTCTGCGCGGGGCACGATCTCAAGGAGATGCGCGCCAATCACGCGCTCGAATGCCATCAGGCACTGTTCCGCCTGTGCGGCCAGTTGATGATCAAGATCATCCGCCTGCCGCAGCCGGTGATCGCGCGGGTGCACGGCATCGCGACCGCCGCCGGCTGCCAGCTGGTGTCGATGTGCGATCTGGCGGTGGCCGCCGACGTGGCGCGTTTTGCGGTGTCGGGGATCAACGTCGGCCTGTTCTGCGCCACGCCCGCGGTCGGGCTGTCACGCAACATGGGGCGCAAGCAGGCGTTCGAGATGCTGGTGACCGGCGATTTCATCGACGCTGGCGAGGCGCAGCGGCGCGGGCTGGTCAATCGGGTGGTGCCGCTCGACGCGCTCGATGCCGAGGTGGCGGCGCTCACCGCGTCGATCTGCGCCAAGACCCCGGTGGCGATCAGTATGGGCAAGCAGCTGTTCTATCAGCAACTCGAAATGGGCATCGAGGCGGCTTACCAGAGCGCCGCCGAAACCATGGCCTGCAACATGATGAGCGAGGATGCCGGCGAGGGCATCGACGCTTTCGTGGCCAAGCGCGCGCCGGTCTGGAAGGGGCGCTGACGCCCGACTGCGGTGTTCATCGACACCCACTGCCACCTCGACGCAACGGCGTTCGACCCCGACCGCGCGGCGGTGATCGCCCGCGCGCACGCCGCCGGGGTGATGACGATGGTGGTCCCCGCGGTTGAGGCGGGCGGTTTTGCCGCGCTTGAGGCGCTGGCCGGGGCCACGCCCGGCGTCGCGCGCGCCTTCGGCTTGCATCCGCTGTTTGTCGATCGTGCCCAACCCGCCGATCTCGACCTGCTCGCTGAGCGGCTCGACCAGCCGTCGGTGGTCGCGGTTGGCGAGATCGGTCTGGACGGCTATGTCAGTGCGCCCGATCTGGCGGCCCAGCGTCAGTGGTTCGCCGCGCAGCTTGATCTGGCCCACGAGTTCGACCTGCCGGTCATCCTCCATGTGCGCCACGCCGTTGACGCGGTCATCCAGCTGCTGCGCCGCGCGCGGGTGCGCGGCGGCATTGCTCACGCCTTCAACGGCAGTCGTCAGCAGGCTGACCAGCTGCTCGGGATGGGGATCAAGCTGGGATTCGGCGGAACGCTGACTTTTGCCGGCTCGCGGCGGATTCGCGCGCTGGCGGCAGGCCTGCCGGAGGATGCGATCGTGCTCGAAACCGACGCGCCGGACATCCCGCCTTCATGGGCGCGCGGCCAGCGCAACGAGCCGGCGGCGGTGGCCAGGATTGCCGCCGAGCTGGCAGCGTTGCGCGGTTCTACCGTCGAGGATGTCGCGGCGATGACGAGCCGCAACGCGCGGGCGGCGTTGCCGCGGCTGGAGGCGGTTTCAGGCGGGGCTTGAAGCGGACTCGGCGATCAGCCCGGCAATGTCTTTCCTGAGCGCCGCCACATTGTCGGAATAGCACTCGCAGAACATCAGCGACGCGCCGAACACGTAGGCGTAGAGCAGCAGGCTGCGGCTGGAGGCCTCGGCCGCGCTCAGCCCGCAGGCGAGGTACAGCTCGCGGGTGCAGTTGAGGCGCGCGGTGTCCACCGCTTCGACCACCATCGCGGCGGCGCGGTCGTGGCGCGCCCAGTCGCGCACCGCCAGCTCGATCATCATCCCCTTGCGGCTGCGGCTGGCACTGTAGACCTCGATGACGTGGTGCAGTTGTGTGACCTCGTTGCCGGGTACGGCCCGGGTCTGCTTGACCACGTCGCGTATCCGCCCCTCCTTCCAGGTGTCGAGGATGGCGTGCAGCAGGTCGTTGCGGTCCTTGAAGTGCCAGTAGAAGCTGCCTTTGGTGACTTTCAGGTGTTTGGCCAGCAACTCGACCCGCAGACCGGCGACGCCGCCTGTGGCGAGCAGGTCGATGGCCGCGACGATCCACGCGTTTCGGTCAAGCTGGGCGCGGCTTTTGCCTGGAGTTTTGGATTTTTCCATACGCGTAAGTATTGACACAATTCGCTACCATACGCTACCGTACGGAAATTCGATGCGTCGCCGCGCACGGTTTTGCGGGGTGCCATGTCAAATCCGGGAGGCGATGCCATAATGGCCGCGAATCGCGGCGGCCGTTGCCAGTCGTCCGTCATTGAAGATCAGCAAAAGGAGTGAAGTCTTGAAGATTCTCGTTCCCGTCAAGCGGGTGGTTGATTACAACGTGAAGGTTCGGGTGAAGGCCGATGGCAGTGGTGTTGAGACGGCCAACGTCAAGATGAGCATGAATCCCTTTGACGAGATTGCGGTTGAAGAAGCGGTTCGTCTGAAGGAAGCCGGGGTGGCCAGCGAAGTGGTGGCGGTCTCCTGCGGGGTGGCGCAATGCCAGGAGACGCTGCGCACCGCGATGGCCATTGGCGCCGACCGGGGGATTCTGGTGAGCACCGACGAAGCCCTCCAGCCGCTGGCGGTGGCCAAGCTGCTCAAGGCCCTGTGCGACAAGGAATCGCCCGAACTGGTGGTGCTCGGCAAGCAAGCCATCGACGACGATGCCAACCAGACCGGTCAGATGCTCGCCGCCCTGCTGGGCCGCCCCCAGGCCACCTTCGCCTCCAAGCTCACCGTCGCCGAGGGCACGGCCACTGTCACCCGCGAGATCGACGGCGGGCTCGAAACCCTCGCGCTCAAATTGCCGGCCATCGTCACCACCGACCTGCGCCTGAACGAACCGCGCTACGCCACCCTGCCCAACATCATGAAAGCGAAGAAGAAGCCGCTCGAGACCGTCACCCCCGCCGATCTGGGCGTGGACGTCGCCCCGCGGCTGGCCACCCTCAAGGTCGAAGAGCCGCCCAAGCGCAGCGCCGGCGTCATGGTTGCCGACGTCGCCCAACTCATCGACAAGCTCAAGAACGAAGCCAAGGTGATCTGACATGTCCATCCTCGTCATTGCAGAACACGACAACGCCGCCCTCAAGGCCGCCACCCTCAACACCATCGCCGCCGCCCAGGCCATCGGCGGAGAAGTGCACGTGCTGGTTGCCGGGGCTGGCTGCGCCGCGGTCGCCCAGGCCGCCGCCGCGCTCGCCGGCGTCGCCAAGGTGCGCTGCGCCGACGCCGCGCATTACGCCGAGCACGGTGCCGAGAACCTCGCCGCGCTGGTGTGCGCCGCCGCCGGCGGCTACACCCACCTGCTCGCCCCGGCCAGCAGCTTCGGCAAGAACCTCATGCCGCGGGTTGCGGCGATGCTCGACGTCGCCCAGATCTCCGACATCATCAGCGTTCAGTCGCCCGACACCTTCCGCCGCCCGATCTACGCCGGCAACGCCATCGCCACCGTGCAAAGCTGCGACGCGCTCAAGGTCATCACCGTGCGCAGCACCGCCTTCGAACCGGTTGGCGCCGGCCCCGGCGCCCCCATCGAAGCGCTCGATGCCGCCGCCGACACCGGCCTGAGCACCCTGGTGCATCGCGAGCTGACCCAATCGGAGCGCCCCGAGCTGGGCGCCGCCGGCGTCATCGTCTCGGGCGGACGCGGGCTGGGCAGCGGCGAGAACTATCACGCCCTGCTCGAACCGCTGGCCGACAAGCTCGGCGCGGCGCTCGGCGCCAGCCGCGCGGCGGTCGATGCCGGCTACGTGCCCAACGACTACCAGGTCGGCCAGACCGGCAAG
>JAGRFO010000009.1 GCA_020446005.1 Rhodocyclaceae bacterium
ACATCCCCTACGACACCGAAGCCTACGTGCATCGCATCGGCCGTACCGGCCGCGCCGGCCGCCGCGGCAACGCAATCCTGTTCGTCACCGCGCGCGAAACGCGCATGCTGCGCACCATCGAACGCGCCACCCGGCAGAAGATCGAGCCCCTCAAGCTGCCCACCCGGCGCGACGTGGCCGACCGCCGGGTCGCCCAGTTCAAGCAGCAGATCGTCGACGTGCTGGCCAGCGAGGACCTGTTCTTCTTCAACGAGATCATTGGCCAGCTGCGCGACGAGCACGAGCTCAAGGCGCACACCATCGCCGGCGCGCTGGCCTTCCTCGCCCAGCGCGAACGCCCCCTGCGGCTCGACCCCAGCGACTGGCCGGACATCCCGCACGGCGCGCGCGAGGCCAAACCGACCGCCGCGCGCGAAGACAAGCCGCGACGCGAAAACCGCGACGAGATCCTCGCCCGCCGCCGCGCGGTGGCCAATGGCGCGATGCTGCGCTACCGCATCGACGTTGGCCGCATGCACAACGTCACCCCCAAGGAAATCGTCGGCGCGATCGCCAACGAGGGCGGCCTCGACGGCAAGCAGATCGGGCAGATCAACCTGTTCGACGAGTACAGCACGGTCGAGCTGCCGGGCGACCTGTCCGAAGCGGTGCTCAACACCCTGCAACGCACGCGGGTCTGCGCCCAGGCGCTCAGAATCCGCATCGCCACCGACGCCGAAGGCGCCTTCAGCGCGCCAGAGAAGCGCTTTGGCAAGGAACGCCCGGCCCGCCGCGATGCGACCGGCGATGGGAAAAAGGCCGGCAAGGAAAAAAAGCCCTACTCGAAGCGCACCTTTGCCGACAAGAAAGTCAAAAAGGCCGCCCCCTGATCCCTCGCGCGCCGCATAGCCGCGCCCGCCAAGTTACGGTATAAGCGGGGGAGTCCGCTCCCCATCGCCTGATGCCACTGACCGCCCTCGACACCCCCGCCGCCGTCGCCGCCGCGCTCGATCGCGAATGGCTGGTGGCCTGCCTGTGCGCCGAATGGTGCGGCACCTGTCGCGACTACCGCCCCGGCTTTGCCGCCCTGCAGGCGCAGTTTCCGCAGGCCGCGTTTCTGTGGATCGACATCGAGACCCACGCCGACTGGGCCGACGATTTCGACATCGAGGACTTCCCCACCCTGCTCATCCAGCAAGGTCCGGCGACCCGCTTTTTCGGCCCGATGCTGCCCTACCACAGCCACCTCACGCGCAGCCTGCAACAGCTGATGACCGCCGAGGCCGCCCGCCCCGACGGCATCAGCGCCCCCGACCTGCGCGACTTCCTGCGCGGCATCGCCGCCGGCTAGGCCGGCCCGACCGCCTTTTCCGCTACCATCGGCGCATTGATCGCGCTGGAGCGCCCCATGTCCGACGATTGCCACCACGCCCCGCCGCCCCGAGACGGTATCGGCATCCCCCGCAGCGGCACCTTCGATCCCGCCGCCTTCGAGCGCGCCATCGGCGACCTGCTGCGCGCCTGCGGGGTCTCCACCGACGGGCCGCACACCGGCCGCACCGTCACCCGCGTGCGCGAGCTGTGGCAGCGACGCCTGCTCGGCGGCTACGAGCTCGACCCCGCCGAGGCGCTGGGCGAGGGCTTCGACGATCCGCGCAGCGACATGGTGGTGATTCGCGGCATCGCCGTGCACGGCGTATGCCCGCACCACCTGGTGCCCTTTCGCGGGGTCGCCCACGTCGCCTACCTGCCGGGCGGGCGGCTGCACGGCTTCGGGCGGATCGCGCGGATGGTCGACGCCATCGGCCACCGCTTCACCTATCAGGAGTGGATGACCCGCGACATCGCCAACGCGCTGGTCGAGCACGGTCGTGCCGCCGGCGCGGCCTGCGTGATCGAGGCCGAGCAACTGTGCCTGCTGCTCGGCGAAGACCGCCGCGGTGACGAGCGCGTCGTCACCCAGGCCTTTGCCGGCGCGTTCGAAGGCGACGCCCAGTTGCGCAGCGAATTCATGCGCGCGATCGGTCCCGGCGGACTTTGAGCCGCCCCGGCCGCCTGCCGTCGATCGCGCTGGCGACGCTGGCCGGTGGCCTCGCGCTGCTGCTCGCCGGCTGCCAGAGCGTGCCCTACGCCTCCCTCCCCTCGCCCGGCCTCCCACCGGTGGTCGACGCCTCGACCCCGCCGCCGCCCGCGCCGTCGCTACGCGCCATCGACCTGCTGCCCGCCGACATCGCCGACCGCGCCGGCTGGGCGCGCGACATCGACACCGCCTTCACCCAGCTCGGCATCCCCGCCAGCGCCGGCAACCTGTGCGCCGCGATGGCGGTGATCGAGCAGGAATCGAGCTGGCACGCCGACCCGGCGGTGCTAGGGCTGGCCAAGATCGTGCGCAAGGAGATCGACACCCGCGCCGCGCGCTTCCACATCCCGCCGCTGCTGGTCAGCGCCGCGCTCAAGACCACCTCGCCGGATGGGCGCAGCTACCAGCAGCGCATTGCCGCGCTACGCACCGAAGGGCAAGCCAACACTCTGTTCGAAGACCTGAGCGCCGAACTACCGCTGGGCAGGACCCTGCTCGCCGGCTTCAACCCGATCCGCACCGGCGGGCCGATGCAGGTCAGCATCGCCTTTGCCGAACAACACCTCGACCACCGCTACCCCTACCCGCGCCGCGGCAGCGTGCGTCACGAGGTGTTCACCCGCCGCGGCGGGCTCTACTTCGGGATCGCCAACCTGCTCGACTACCCCGCCGACTCTCCCCACCCGCGCTACCGTTTCGCCGACTTCAACGCCGGCCGCCACAGCAGCCGCAACGCCGCCTTCCAGGCCGCGGTCGCGCAGCTCACCGGGCGCACGCTGGCGCTCGATGGCGACCTGCTGCGCTATGCCGATGGCCGCTCGGTCGACGCGCCGAGCCACACCGAGGCGGCCCTTCACAGCCTCGCCACCGCCCTGCACCTGAGCCACCGCCAGATCCGCGCCGACCTCACCCGCGAGAAAGCCGCCGACTTCGCCGACAGCCGGCTTTACCAGCGCGTGTTTGCGCTGGCCGACAAGCGCAGCACGGCCGGCGTGCCGCGACAACGCATCCCGGAGATTCTGCTCAAGAGCCCCAAGATCCAGCGCAAGCTCACCACCCGCTGGTTCGCCCAGCGCGTCGAGAGCCGCTACAACACCTGCATGACGCGGGCGCGATGAAGCTGTTCTACGCCGACCATTTCGTGCTGCCGCTGCCGCCAGGGCATCGCTTTCCGATGGAAAAATACAGCCGCTTGCGCGAGACGCTGATGAGCAGCGGGGTGTTCGCGCCGGGCGATTTTCAGGTCCCCGCGGCGGCCGACGACACCGCGCTGCTGCGCGCCCACCGCCCGGCCTACCTGCAGCGCGTGGTGCGCGGCGAATTGAGCGAGGCCGAGATCCGGCGCATCGGTTTTCCGTGGAGCCCGCAGATGGTCGAGCGCTCGCGCCGCTCCGCCGGCGCCACCCTGGCGGCCTGCCGCACCGCGCTGGCGATCGACTGTGCCGCCAATCTGGCCGGCGGCACGCACCACGCCGGGCGCGATTTCGGCGCCGGCTTCTGCGTCTTCAACGACGTCGCCGTCGCTGCCCGCGTGCATCTGGCCGACGGTCTGGCCGGCCCGGTCCTCGTCGTCGATTGCGACGTGCATCAGGGCGACGG
>JAGRFO010000093.1 GCA_020446005.1 Rhodocyclaceae bacterium
GCGGTTCGATGACCTTCGAGACCCCGATGCTGTGGGCCACCGGCTTCATCTTCGTGTTCACCATGGGCGGCTTCACCGGGCTGATCTGCGCCATCGCGCCGATCGACATCCAGGTGCAGGACACCTACTACGTGGTGGCGCACTTCCACTACGTGCTGGTGGCCGGCTCGTTGTTCGCGCTGTTCGCCGGCGCCTACTACTGGCTGCCGAAATGGACCGGCCACATGTATTCGGAATTCATCGGCAAGCTCCATTTCTGGTGTTCGATCGTCTTCTTCAACATCACCTTCTTCCCGATGCACTTCCTCGGGCTGGCCGGCATGCCGCGGCGGATTCCGGATTACGCGTTGCAGTTCACCGATTTCAATGCCATTGCCACGGTCGGCGCGTTTGGCTTCGGGCTGTCGCAACTGATCTTCCTGGTGGCGGTGATCAAGTGCGTGCGGGGCGGTGAGAAAGCCGCGGCCAAGCCGTGGGAAGGCGCGCATGGGCTGGAGTGGACCGTGCCCTCGCCGGCGCCGCATCACACCTTCGAGACGCCGCCGGTCGTCAAATGAGTGGCCGTGCAATGGGGGCACCAAAGCACAATCTGCGGACCGGACTGATCCTGCTGTCCGTGGCGCTGGTGTTCTTTGGCGGCATCGTGGTCAAGATCTGGCTGTTCGGCAAATGAGCCCGCAGGCGCGCGACAACCGCCGGTTGCTGGTGCGTCTGGGCATTGCCGCGGTGGCGATGTTCGGATTTGGCTTCGCGCTGGTGCCGTTCTACGAGGCGATCTGCCAGGTCACCGGGCTGCGCAACATCCTGCAGCCGGATGTGGTCGAAAACACCCAGGTCGACGCCGGGCGGCAACTGACGGTCGAATTCGACGCCAACACGCACGGTCTGGCGTGGCAATTTCGCCCGCTGCAGCGCACGGTCGAGGTTCATCCCGGCGAGCTGGTGCAGATTGCCTACGAGGTGACCAACACCCGTGACGTGGCGATCACCGGGCAGGCGGTGCCGAGCTACGGGCCGCAGATCGCGGGCGATTATTTCAAGAAGCTCAACTGCTTCTGTTTCGACCGCCAGACGCTGGCGCCGGGCGAGACGCGCAGCATGCCGGTGGTGTTCGTGGTCGATCCCGCGCTGCCGCGCGATGTGCACACGATCACCCTGTCGTACACCTTCTTCGAGGTGGATGGCACGCGGGCCGGCCGGCCGGCGCCGGGAGGCAAGAGTTGATGAACGCGCCCGCCCCCCGGGCCGGCTTCTGGGCCACCCTGCGGGCGGTGTTGTGGTCGTTTGCGGGGGTGCGCAAACGGCATGATTATCAAAGGGATGCGACCTCGCTCGACCCCAAGGCGGTGATTGTGGCGGGGCTGATCGCGGGTGCGATTTTTGTACTGAGCATTGTCGCCTTCGTGCGATTTGTGGTCGGCGTGTGACAGGAATGCGGCGCATGGGGTGCGTCGCATGGCAGATCAATGACGGGAGATTCCCCTATGAGTCAGACCTTCGAGAAGTACTTTGTGCCGGAACCGTCGACGTTCCCGATTTTCGGTTCCTTTGCCTTGCTGGGGATCGGCAGCGGCTCGGTGATGTGGCTCAACCACGTCGGCGCCGGACCGCTGGTGTTCTTCATCGGACTGGCGTTGCTGTTCTACATGATGTTCGGCTGGTTCGGACAGGTGGTCCGAGAGTCGGAGGGCGGGCAGTACGGCAAGAACGTGGATCGCTCCTTCCGCTGGAGCATGAGTTGGTTCATCTTTTCGGAAGTCATGTTCTTTGCCGCCTTCTTTGGGGTGCTGTTCTATGTTCGGGTGATCGCGCTCCCCTCGCTGAGCGGCGGTGATAACGCCAGTGTGCTGTGGCAGGGCTTTGATGGCGTGTGGCCGAGCGCCGGCCCGAAGGCGGAAGAAGCCTTCTCGCCGATGGCGGCGTGGGGCATCCCGGCGATCAACACCCTGATCCTGCTCACCTCCGGCGCGACCCTCACCTGGGCGCACTGGGGCCTGATGAAGGACAACCGCAGCCAGCTCAAGCTCGGCCTGCTGCTCACCGTGCTGCTCGGGGCGATGTTCATGGCGCTGCAGGTGTACGAATACATGCACGCCTACAGCGAGATGAACCTCAAGATGACCTCGGGCATCTACGGTTCGACCTTCTACATGCTGACCGGCTTCCACGGCCTGCACGTGACCATTGGCGCGATCATGCTGACCGTGATGCTGTTCCGCTCGATGGCCGGCCATTTCACCAAGGACCATCACTTCGCTTTCGAAGCAGCGGCCTGGTACTGGCACTTTGTGGACGTGGTGTGGCTGTTCCTGTTCGTGGTGGTGTACTGGCTGTGATGCCGGCCGGGCCTTACAGCCGGGCGGGGATGAAGCCGCTGGCGTAGCCGGCCATCAGCAGCACGAACAGGGCGATGGAGAGGCCGACGCGCAAGGTCAGCGCCTTCACCGTCCGGTCGGTCTTGCCGCCGTCACGCAGCAAGGCGCGCAGCGCAGAGCCCATGCTGACGACGATCAGGACCAGAAACAGAATGACAACGATGCGCATGATGGCTTCCCACGGAACAAGCGCGCAGTGTAGCGCAGCGCCGGCCGTCCTTGGGCGGTGAGCATGCGGCGGGGGCTGGACTGGCTGCCCTATGGCGCCGGAGTGCTGGTGTGTGTGGTGACGATCCAGCTGGGGCTGTGGCAGACCCGGCGGGCGGAAGAAAAGATCGCTCTCGGTGAGCAATTGCGCGTCAGCGCGCAGGCCGCGCCGGGCGATGCCGCGGCGCTTTCGGCCGGGGTCGAGTGGACCCGCGTGCGCCTGCGTGGGCAGTGGGTGGCGGACAAGGGCATCGTGGTGGACAACCGGGTCTACCAGGGGCGCGTCGGCTACCACGTGTACATGCCACTGGCGCTGGCCACGGGTGAGACGGTGCTGATCAAGCGCGGCTGGTTGCCGGCGGGGCCGGACCGGTCGGTGTTGCCGGTGTTGCCGACCTCCACGGCCGAGGTCGACATTGAAGGACGGCTGCGGCGGCCGGAGGCGCGACCCTACACGCTGGCGGCGCAGGCCGGCGAGGGGCGTTTGTGGCAGTACCTGGATATCGCCGCGTATCGCGCCTGGTCCGGGCTGCCGGTGGTGGATGTGGTGGTCGAACAAAGCTCAGCCAGCGACGACGGGATGGTGCGCGACTGGCCGCCCCCCGACTTGGGGGTGGATCGGCATCGCGGTTACGCAGTGCAGTGGTTTGGTCTGGCGGCGCTGGCCGCGGGTTTGTGTGGATGGTTTGGATGGAAGCGTTGGCAAAAACGGTGACCGAGGCGCGCGAAGGCGGCTCAATGAAGGCCGATCGGGTGCGTCGCAAGGGGCGGTGGACCCTCGGCGCGCTGGTCGCCGTGTGCGTGTTGCCGGTGGCCGCCTCGTATTTTGCGTTCTACGTGTGGCAGCCCGAGGGGCGGATGAATTTCGGCACGCTGGTCACGCCGAGCCCGCTGCCCGCGACGCCGCTGACCGATCTGGACGGGCAGCCGGTCGAGGCGCAGGCGCTGCGCGGTACTTGGCGCTATCTGGTGGTCGCTCCCGCCGCCTGCGACGACGCTTGCCAGCAGGCCTTGTATCTCACCCGTCAGGTGCGCACCGCGCAGGCCGACGAGGCCGAGCGGGTCGCGCGGACGTGGTTGCTGCCCGATGCGGCGCTGCCCGACGCGGCGCTGCTCGCCAGTCATCCCGGGTTGCAGGTGGTGGTGGCGGACGATGCCTGGCGCGACCGCTTTGGCGCCGACGCGCTGCCCCGCGTGTGGCTGGTCGACCCGGCCGGCAACGTGATGATGCGCTACCCCGACACCCTCGACGCCAAGCGCATGATCAAGGATCTGGCGCGTTTGCTGAAGTACTCGCAGCAGGGATGACGACCTACCGCCGACTCGTCCTGCTGGCGCTGGCGCTGACCCTCGTCGTGGTGGTCTTCGGCGCCTATGTGCGACTCTCCGACGCCGGGCTCGGTTGCCCCGACTGGCCCGGCTGCTACGGCCAGCTCTCGCCGGCGCACGCCGCATCGGAGATTGCCGAAGCCGCCAGTCTGTCGCCCGACGGCCCGGTCACGCTGCCCAAAGCGTGGAAGGAAATGATCCACCGCTACCTGGCCGCCACCCTGGGCTTGATCATCCTCGTCATCGCCGCACTGGCGGTGCGCCTGCGGCGCGAGCCCGGCGTCAGTCCAGGGGTCGCGTTGGCGCTGGTCGGGGTGGTGATCTTTCAGGGTTTGCTCGGCAAGTGGACCGTGACCCTGCTGCTCAAGCCGGCGATCGTCACCGGTCACCTGCTCGGCGGGCTGACCACGCTGGCCCTGCTGGCCTGGCTTGCGCTGCGCGCCGTCGGCGCGCGTCGGCATGTCGTGTCGAGCGGGTTGGTCCGGCTGGCGCGTCTCGGCCTGCTGCTGGTGATCGCGCAGATCGTGCTCGGTGGCTGGACCAGCACCAATTACGCCGCGCTGGCGTGTACCGATTTCCCGACCTGTCACGGCAGTTGGTGGCCGCAGATGGACGTGGCCAACGCGTTTCACGTGGTGCGGGAGCTGGGGATGACCCCCGATGGGGCCCCGCTGTCGATCGAGGCGCTGACGGCGATCCATTGGGCGCACCGCATCGGCGCGCTGGTGCTCAGCGGCGCGCTGCTTGTGCTGGCGGTAGCGCTGGTCGGTGCCGGTTTTGCCGGCATGGGGGCGCTGGTGTTGCTGGCCTTGCTCGTGCAGGCCGGGCTGGGCATCGCCAATGTGATGTGGCTGCTGCCCTTGCCGCTCGCCGTGGCTCACAACGCCGGGGCGGCGCTGCTGTTGCTGACAATGATCATGGTTAACGCGCGTCTGGCGCCCCGTGGGGTGCGCGGATGGGCGGGCAGGAGAAACAATGAAAACGCTTACGCTTGAGCCCACCGACGCGCTGCGCCGGCTGCGCCATTTCTTCGTGATGACCAAACCGCGGGTCAATTCGCTGATCGTGTTCTGCGCCATGATCGGCATGTTCCTCGCGGTGCCGACCGGCCTGCCCTCGGCGGCCGTGGTGTTTGCGGCGACCCTCGGCATCGCCTGTGTGGCGGGCGCCGCCGCCGCCATCAACTGCCTGATCGAGCAGCAGATCGACGCGCGCATGGCGCGCACCCGCGCACGGCCGCTGCCGCGGGGCGAGCTGGGCGCGTCTGAAACGCTGGCTTTCTCGGCGCTGCTCGGCGGCAGCGGGCTGTGGATGCTCTACGCGCTGGTCAATCCGCTCACCATGTGGCTCACCTTTGCCACCTTTGTCGGCTACGCGGTGGTCTACACCGTGTTTCTCAAGCCGCGCACGCCGCAGAACATCGTCATCGGCGGTGCCTCCGGGGCGATGCCGCCGGTGCTCGGCTGGGCCGCGGTGACCGGCGAAGTGAGCGCCGACGCCTTGCTGTTGTTCCTCATCATTTTCGCGTGGACCCCGCCGCACTTCTGGGCGCTGGCGCTGTACCGCACCGCCGACTACGCGCGCGCCGGGTTGCCGATGCTGCCGGTGACTCATGGCTCCAAGTACACCCGGCTGTCGGTGCTGCTCTACACCTTCATTCTGCTGGCGGTCACCCTGCTGCCCTTCGCCACCCGCATGAGCGGGCTGATCTATCTCACGGCGGCGCTGGTGCTGGGCGGCATCTTCCTGCGCTACGCCTGGCGGTTGTATGTGGATTACAGCGACAAATTGTCGCAACAGACTTTCCGCTACTCGATCATCTACCTATCATCGCTGTTCGCCGCCTTGCTGGTGGATCACTACCTGCGCTTCTGATAGGTCCCGCATGTTTCGAACTTTCCTGCTGGCAGCCGCGCTTGCGCTTGCCGGCTGCAGCGCTGACGAGGCGCCGCCGTCCTTCGCCAACTCCGACATCACCGGTGCCGACTACGGGCGCGATTTCCAGCTCACCGACCACACCGGCGCGCCGCGCGCGCTGGCCGACTACCGCGGCAAGGTGGTGACCCTGTTCTTCGGTTACACCCAGTGCCCGGACGTGTGCCCGACCAGCCTCGCCACCATGTCGGAAGTCATGCGCCTGCTCGGCCCGGATGCCGATCGCCTTCAGGTGCTGTTCATGACGGTCGACCCCGAGCGCGACACCCCGGAGCTGCTCAGCGCCTACGTGCCGGCCTTCGATCCGCGCTTTGTCGGCCTGTTCGGCACCCCGGCGCAGACCGCCGAGGTGGCCCGGGAATTCAAGATTGTCTATCGCAAGGCGGGGGATACCGACGGCCCGAACTACACCGTCGATCACTCGGCGGGCACCTACGTCTTCGACCCCCAGGGCCGGCTCCGGCTGTATGTGCGCCACGGCGCGCCGGCGGCCGACATCGCGAGTGACATCAAGCAACTGCTGGCGCGTTAGTCGGCTCGAAACCGGCGAAGAAAAAGCGGCCCGCGGGCCGCTTTGTTTTGGTCCGGCGCGCGCTGCGCTCAGGCCACCTCGGCCAGCGCGCCGCGCATCTGTTTCATCGCCTTGGCTTCGATCTGGCGAATGCGCTCGGCCGAGACGCTGTACTGCGCGGCCAGTTCGTGCAGGGTGGAGGCCTTGCCGTCGGGGCTCAACCAGCGCGCCTCGATGATGTGGCGGCTGCGGGCGTCGAGGCTGTCGAGCGCATCGCGCAGCCCGTCGGCCTGCAGGCGCGCCTGCTCGGCCTGGGCGAGCTGGTCGACCGGCTCGGCGCCGGGGTCGGGCAGATAGGCGATCGGCGCGAAGCGCTCTTCGTCCTCGTCGCGGCCGCCGTCGAGGGGGATGTCCTGCCCGCCGAGGCGGGTTTCCATTTCGACCACTTCCTCTGGTTTGACACCGAGTTGCTCGGCCACCGCCGACACCTCGTCGGCGCTCAGCCCGCTGCTGTTTTTCTTGAAGCTGCGCAGATTGAAGAACAGCTTGCGCTGGGCCTTGGTGGTGGCCACCTTGACCA
>JAGRFO010000094.1 GCA_020446005.1 Rhodocyclaceae bacterium
TCCTCGGTGCGGTAGAACACATCCACCGGGCACACCGCCATGCACGGCGCGTCGGTGCAGTGCATGCACGCCACGGAGAGCGATTTCTCCTTGCCGACCACGCCGTCGTTGATGGTCACCACGCGGCGGCGCTGGATGCCCCAGGGCACTTCGTGCTCGTTTTTGCAGGCGGTCACGCAGCCGTTGCACTCGATGCAGCGCTCGGCATCGCACAGGAATTTCATTCTTGCCATTGCTGTCTCCTTAGGCCTTGGCGATCTGGCAGACCGTGCTCTTGGTTTCCTGCATCATCGTCACCACGTCGTAGCCGTAGGTGGTGGCGGTGTTGACCGCCTCGCCGCGCACGATCGGCGCGGCGCCTTCGGGGTAGTAGCGGAGCATGTCCTCGCCCATCCAGCGGCCGGAGAAGTGGAAGGGCAGGAACACCGTGGCGGCGTCCACCCGCTCGGTGACCAGCGCGCGCACCTTGATCTGCGCGCCGGTGGGCGATTTGACCCACACCCAGTCCTTGTCGACGATGCCGCGGTCGGCGGCGGTGCGCGGGTTGAGCTCGACGAACATGTCCTGCTGCAGCTCGGCCAGCCACGGGTTGGAGCGCGTCTCCTCGCCGCCGCCCTCGTACTCGACCAGGCGCCCGGAGGTCATGATCAGCGGGAAGTCCTTGCCCACGTCGCGGTACTGGTCCTGCACGGTCTTGTACAGGGTGGGCAGACGCCAGTGGGTTTTCTTGTCCTCGTGAGTCGGGTACTTGTCGACCAGATCCGGCCGGGTCGAGAACAGCGGCTCGCGGTGCTTGGGCACCGGATCGGGGAAGTTCCACACCACCGCGCGGGCGCGGGCGTTGCCGTAGGGCATGCAGCCGTGGTTCTTCATCACCACCCGGATGATCCCGCCGGAGAGGTCGGTCTTCCAGTTCTTGCCCTCGGCGGCGGCCTTCTCGGCATCGGTGAGCTCGTCCCACCAGCCCAGCTTCTTCATCAGCACGTGGTCGAACTCGGGGTAGCCCATCTTGAGATCGGCGTCGAGCGACGAGGAGCCCTCGCCGGCGAGCAGCGACACGCCATCCTTCTCCACCCCGAAGCGGGCGCGGAAGTTGCCGCCGCCGTTCATCACGTGACGGGTGGTGTCGTAGAGGTTGGGCGAGCCGGGGTGCTTGAGCTCGGGCGCGCCCCAGCACGGCCACGGCAGGCCGAAGTAGTCGCCGTCGCAGGGACCGCCTTCGGCCTTGAGGGTGCGCGGGTTGAAGCTGGCCATGTGCTGCATGTGCAGCTTGAGGCGCTCGGGCGACTGGCCGCTGTAGCCGATGGTCCAGGTGCCGCGGTTGATCTCGCGCAGGGTGTCTTCCACGTCCGGCTCCATCCAGCCCTTGGCGTCCTTGTTGAGCTTGATGTTCTTGACGAACTCGTCGCCGAAACCGAACTTCTTGGCGAAGGCGTACATGATGGTGTGATCGGGCTTGGACTCGAACAGCGGCTCGACCACCTGCTCGCGCCACTGGATCGACCGATTCGAGGCGGTCACCGAGCCGTAGGTCTCGAACTGGGTCGCCGCCGGCAGCAGATACACCCCGTCGCTGCGCACCGAGGCCGCCATCGCGGCGGTGGCCGACGGATACGGATCGACCACCAGCAGCAGTTCGAGCGCCTTGATGGCTTCGAGCATGTCCTTGCCGCGGGTCTGCGAGTTGGGCGCCATGCCCCAGAACACCTGCGCCTTGATGTTGGTGGCCTGGTCCATCAGCTCGGGGTTTTCGGTCACCCCGTCGATCCAGCGCGACACCGTGATGCCCGCCTTCTCCATCATCTTCTGGTCGGTGAAGCGGCCCTTCATCCACTCGTAATCGACGCCCCACACCGCGCACCAGTGCTTCCAGGCGCCGGTCGCCACGCTGTAGTAGCCAGGCAGCGAGTCGGGGTTGGGGCCGATGTCGGTGGCGCCCTGCACGTTGTCGTGACCGCGGAAGATGTTGGTGCCGCCGCCAGCGATGCCGACGTTACCCAGCACCAGCTGCAGATTGCACATCATGCGGGTGATCGCGTTGCCGACGGTGTGCTGGGTCTGGCCCATGCACCACACCACCGTCGAGGGCCGGTTCTTGGCCATCACCTCGGCGATCATGCGCACTTCGGCGTCGGGCACCCCGGTGGCTTCCTCGACCTGCGCCGCCGACCACTGCATGGCCTCGGCACGGATCTGATCCATGCCGTAGACCCGGTCCTCGATGTACTGCTTGTCTTCCCAGCCGTTCTCGAAAATGTGGCGGATCACGCCGTAGAGCAGCGGAATGTCGGAGCCCGAGCGCAGGCGCACGTAGTGATCGGCCTTGGCCGCGGTGCGGGTGTAGCGCGGATCGACCACCACCACCTTGGCCCCCCCCTCCTTGGCATGCAGGATGTGCAGCATCGACACCGGATGCGCCTCCGCCGCGTTGGAGCCGACGAACAGGATCGCCTTGGCGTTCTGCATGTCGTTGTAGGAGTTGGTCATCGCCCCGTAACCCCAGGTGTTGGCCACCCCCGCCACCGTCGTCGAGTGACACACCCGCGCCTGGTGATCGGTGTTGTTGGTGCCGAACATGCGCACGAACTTGCAGAACAGATAGGCCTGCTCGTTGGAGTGCTTGGAGGAGCCGATCCAGTGCGTCGCGTCAGGGCCATGCTTTTCGCGGATCGCCAGCAGCTTGTCGCCGATCTCGTTGATCGCCTCGTCCCAGCTCATCCGCACCCACTTGCCGCCCGACAGCTTCATCGGCGTGCGCAGGCGATGTTCGCCGTGGCCGTGCTCGCGCACCGAGGCGCCCTTGGCGCAGTGCGCGCCGAGGTTGATCGGGCTGTCGAAGACCGGCTCCTGGCCGACCCACACCCCGTTCTTCACCTCGGCGTCGATGGCACAGCCGACCGAACAGTGCGTACACACCGTGCGCTTGATCTCGACCGCGCCGTCACCCGCCGCCTTGGCCGCATCGGCCGGCTTCACCATCGCGAAGGGCAGGCCGGCGCCCACCGCGCCCACCCCGG
>JAGRFO010000095.1 GCA_020446005.1 Rhodocyclaceae bacterium
ACCCATGGCAGTTCTGGTCGGCAAGAAAGCCCCTGACTTCACCGCAACCGCGGTGCTCGGCAACAACGAAATCACCTCCATCACCCTCTCCGAAGCCACCAAGGGCAAGTACGCCGTGGTGTTTTTCTACCCGCTCGACTTCACCTTCGTGTGCCCGTCGGAGCTGATCGCCTTCGACCACCGCCTGGCCGAGTTCAAGGCGCGCAACGTGGAAGTGATCGGCGTCTCCATCGACAGCCAGTTCTCGCACCTGGCCTGGAAGAACACCCCGGTCGCCAAGGGCGGCATCGGCCCGGTCGGCTACACCCTGGTGGCCGACATCAAGCACGACATCTGTCGCGCCTACGACGTCGAAGCCGACGCCGGGGTGGCGCTGCGCGGCTCCTTCCTGATCGACAAGGCCGGCGTGGTGCAGCATCAGGTGGTCAACAACCTCCCGCTGGGGCGCAACATCGACGAGATGCTGCGCATGGTCGACGCACTGCAATTCACCGAAGAGCACGGCGAAGTCTGCCCGGCGGGCTGGAACAAGGGCAAGGCCGGCATGAACGCCAGCCCAGACGGCGTCGCCGCCTACCTCTCGGAACACGCCGGCGCCCTGTAACCAACGGCGATTTCCCGGACCACCGCCGCAGCCTCCGGGCTGCGGCTTTTTTTCGTCCAAGGGGTTGTTCCAGCGCAATTTTTTATTTCACGAGGCGCGCAGGATGGATGTGGGGGTTAGGAGAAGCCTCATGAATAACGACCCGCACGCCACTGTCCGCCGCACCCGCCAGATCGCCTTGAGCGTGGCGGGCTCGCTCACCGCGCATCCCGTCCTTGCCGCCGCCCCGGTGCTCGCCGCGAGTTCGGCCCCGCTCGCCCTGCTCGCCACCCTCGGCGTCATCACCGGCGGGCTGTGGTGGCTGTGCCATCGCAACGCCCGCAAGGCGCGCGACGACCTGGCCGCCGCCGACGCCCGCATGGCCGCCTTTGAAGCGGCGCATGTGATCACCTGGCGCAAGACCCGCGGCGCGCGCGCCCTCGGCGAGGTGTCGCCGGTGGTCGAGCGCATCCTCGGCTATCCGGCCGACAGCTGGCACGCGCCGGACGCCTGGCACCGCGTGGTGCACCCCGACGACCGCAACGCGGCGCTGGCGCGCTACCGCAGCGCGCTGCACAGTGACGCCCCGATCGAGGTCCGCTACCGGCTCCGCCATCAGGACGGCCGCATGGTCGCCGTCCGCGACCGGGTGATCTGCGTGCACAGCGATTCAGGGGTCGATACCTTGCACGGCTTTCTGGTGGTGGACCGCACGCCGCCGCCCGCGCTTGCGGTGCAGGACGCCGACAACCACCTGCTCGGGGTGTTCGAGCACGCCGCGGTGGGGATTGCGATCTGCGATCCGGACGGCGTGTTCCGGCGGGTCAACACCCGCTTCTGCCAGATCACCGGGCGCAGCGCGGGGGATCTGGTCGGGTGCCGCTTCGACGCGCTCAGCCCGGCCGACACCCGCGCCGCCGAGGCGGCCCAGCTCGACATCCTGCATGCCGGCCAGCGCGACACCCTGCAGTGCGACAAGCGCTTCGTCTGCCCCGACGGCCGCATGGCCTGGGCAACCGTGTCGATCAGCGCGCGACGCGACGCCGCCGGCCGGATCGACAGCCTGATCGCGATCGTCCAGGACGTCACCCGCCAGCACGCCGCCACCGCCGCGCTGGCCGACGAGGAGCGCCGCCTGCGCACCGTGCTCGACACCCTCGGCGAGGGGGTGGTGATGCGCGACCGCCGCGGCAAGGTGATCCTCAGCAACAGCGCGGCGGCCCGCATCTTTGCCCTCAGCGAGGCCGAGATGGCGCGCTTCACGCTCGACCAGCCGCCGGTGCGCTTCCTGCGGGAGAACGGCGACCCCTTCCCGACCGAGGAGCTGCCGTCGATGCGCACCCTGGCCGACGGCGAGGGGCACAGCGCGGTGCAGGGGGTGGTGCGTGACGACGGCTCGGTGCGCTGGCTGTGGACCCACTCGAAGCCCATCCCCGGCCCCGACGGCGCGCCCGCCGCGGTGGTGACCTCGATCGCCGACATCACCCGTCTGCGCGAAGCCGAGACCCGGCTGCGACTGGCCGACAAGGCGGTCGACCACAGCGCCGACGCGATCATGGTGACCACCTCGGAGGGGCAGATCCTGCGCGTCAATCCGGCCTTTACGCGGATCACCGGCTACACCGTCGAGGAGGTCGTCGGGCGCACCCCGGCGCTGCTGCGCTCGGGCCGCCACGACGCCAGCTTCTACGCCGCGATGTGGGAGTCGATCCGCCGCGCCGGGGCCTGGCAGGGCGACATCTGGAACCGCCGCAAGGACGGCCACATCTTTGCCGAGCGCCTGTCGATCAGCGCGGTGCACAACGCCGCCGGCCAGATATCGCACTACGTCGCGGTGTTTTCGGACGTCACCGAGGCCCGCATTCAGGAGGCGCGCTTCGCCCACATGGCGCAGCACGACGCGCTCACCGGGCTGGCCAATCGCAGCCTGATGGAAGACCGGCTGGCGCAGGCGCTGCGCCGCGCCGACCGCAGCAACCACCCGCTGGCGCTGCTGTTCCTCGACCTGGACCACTTCAAGACAGTCAATGACACCTTCGGCCACGCGGTTGGCGACGCCCTGCTCAAGGCGGTGGCGGTGCGCCTGCTGGCCTGCGTGCGCGCCTCGGACAGCGTCGGGCGGCAAGCCGGCGACGAATTCCTGATCCTGCTCCCGGAGCTCGACGATGCCCGTCAGGCCGGCCAGGTGGCGGGCAAGATCATCGCCGAACTGGCGCGCCCCTTCGCCATCGGCGAGCATCCGGTGAGCACCTCGTTCAGCATCGGGATCGCGCTCTTCCCCAACGACGCGAGCGACGCCGACACCCTGCGCCAGCACGCCGACACCGCGCTCTACCACGCCAAGGCGAGCGGCCGGAACACCTTCCGGTTTTTCACCGACACCATGAACGCCGACACCGAGCGCCGCCAGCAGTGCGAGATGGCGCTGCGCGACGCGCTGGCCGCCGATACCGTGCAGATGGCTTACCAGCCCCTGCGCCAGCTGGCCGACGGGCGGATCGTGGCGATGGAGGCGCAATGCCACTGGCGCGACCCGCGCCTCGGCGAGATGACGCCGGCGCGCTTTGCCGAACTGGCCGACGACAGCGCGCTGGTGCTCGCCCTCGACCGCTGGGCGCTGCGCACCGCCTGCCGCGAGGCCGCGCGCTGGCTCGCCCACGGCGCCCACGGGGTGCGGGTGGCGGTCAACCTGTCGCTGGCGGCGCTGCGCCACGACGACGCCGCGGCGATGGTCCGCGCCGGTCTTGCCGAGGCCGGTCTGCCCGCCGACCATCTGGAACTGGAACTGGGCGAAGCGGTGCTGCGCGACGCCCACAGCCGGCTGGGCGACACCCTGGCGCAGCTCAAGGCGCTCGGGGTGCGGCTGGTGATCGACCACTTCGGGGCGGACCAGAACACCCTGACGCGACTGGGCCAACTGGGCATCGACCGGCTCAAGATCGACCGCAGTTTTCTGGCCGATCCCGGCGAGGCCAGCGCAGACAACGGCATCGTGCGGACCTTCGTGGAACTGGGACGCAATCTGGGCATCGAGGTGGTCGCCGACGGCGTGGATACCGACACCCAGCAAAGCCATGTGCTGGCCGCCGGCTGCCGGGTCGGCCAGGGCGTGCTGCTGGGCCCGCCGATGGACCCGGAGCGCACCCTTCAGCGCCTCACCGAGACCCCCGGCGCGCCGGCGTGAGGCGGCGCCTCAGTGGTAGATGATCTTCACCGCGCCGTCGGGCAGCCACTCGCGCAGGCTGTCGATCAGCTCGTCCTCCAGCCGAACCCGCCAGTGCTGGCCCAGCGGCAGCGCGGCTTCGGCCTCGGCATTGCGGTAATACACGGTGATCGGGCAGGCGGCGTCGCGGTAGGGCGTGAGCAAATCGGCCAGGCGCTGCGCGGCGGCGCCAGCCCCGCCCGCCTCGGCCACCTCGCCGTTGAGGCGGATCTCCAGATTGCGGGCAAACTGGCCGCGCGCCTCGGCGAGGGTGAGCATCCGGTCGGCGATGATGCGCAGACCGCCGGAGAAGTCGTCGTTGCTGACCTTGCCCTCGACGATCAGCACTTCGTCGATGACGATCTTGCCGCGCATGGCGTCGAACAGTTCGGCAAACACCGACACCTCGCGCACCGCGCTGCCGTCGTCGAGCACCACGAAGGCCATCTTGCCGCGCGCCGTCATCTTGGTACGCACGTCCATCACCACCCCGGCCAGGGTGGCCGGATCGCGTGAGGGTTCGAGCTGGGCGAGCGGGCGACGCACGAAGCGGCGGACCTCGGCCCGGAAGCTGTTGAAGGGGTGACCGGAGAGGAAAAAGCCGATCGCGGTTTTTTCCTCCTTGAGCCGCTCGCGCTCGGTCCACGGCCGCACCGTGGCGTAGTCGGCCATCGGCCCACCGGCATCGGGGAGCATGTCGAACAGCCCGCCCTGCAAGGCGTTGGCGGCGATCTGCTCGGCGGCTTCCATGGCCACTTGCACGGTGGCGAGGAGCTTGGCGCGATCCGCGTCGAGCGCGTCGAAGGCACCGGCACGCACCAGCGCCTCGACCACCCGGCGGTTCACCGCGCGACGATCGACCCGCTCGCAGAAATCGAACAAGTCCTTGAACGGTCTCGCCTCGCGTGCGGCGAGAATGGCGCGCACCGCCGGCTCGCCAGCCCCCTTGATCGCGCCCAGGCCGTAGCGGATGGTGCGGCGGTCGACCGGCACAAAGCGGTAGTCGGAGGCGTTCACGTCCGGCGGCAGCATGGTCAGGCCATTGACCGGCGAAATCGCGTCCTCAAAGAAGATCTTGATGGTGTCGGTGTTGTCGAGATCCGAGGACAGGGTGGCCGCCATGAAGGCGGCGCAGTGATGGGCCTTGAGCCAGGCGGTGTGATAGGTGACCACCGCGTAGGCGGCGGTGTGCGACTTGTTGAAACCGTACTCGGCGAACTTCTCCATCAGGTCGAAGAGCTGCATCGCGAGCGCTTCGGAGAAGCCTTGCTGCTTGGCCCCCTCGCGCATGATCTCGCGGTGGCGGGCCATCTCGCTGGCCTTTTTCTTGCCCATCGCGCGGCGCAGCATGTCGGCGCCGCCGAGGGTGTAGCCACCGATGATCTGCGAGATCTGCATCACCTGTTCCTGATACACGATCACGCCGTAGGTCGGCTCAAGGCAGGCCTTGAGCGCCTCGTCGAAGTAGTCGATCGACTGCTGCCCCTTTTTGCGCAGGATGAAGTCATCGACCATCCCCGAGCCGAGCGGGCCGGGGCGGTAGAGCGCGAGCACCGCGATGATGTCCTCGAAGCGGTCGGGGCCGAGCTTCTTGAGAAGCTTTTTCATGCCGTCCGATTCGACCTGGAAGATCGCGGTGGTGTTGGCGTCCTTGAGGATCTGGTAGGCGGCCGGGTCGTCGAAGGCCAGCGCGGCGAGGTCGGGACGCTCGCCGCTGAGGCGCGCCACGTAGTCGACGGCGAGCTCGATAATGGTCAGGTTGCGCAGGCCGAGGAAGTCGAACTTGACCAGCCCGACCGCTTCCACGTCGTCCTTGTCGAACTGCGACACCGGCGTGGCGTCGTCGCCGTCGGCGATGTACAGCGGGCAGAAGTCGGTGAGCTTGCCCGGCGCAATCAGCACCCCGCCGGCGTGCATGCCGACGTTGCGCGACAAGCCTTCGAGCGGCTCGGCGAGGCTCCACAATTCCTGGATGGATTCGCCGTCGCCGGGGTCGGCCATCATCTCGTCGATCTGCGGTTCCTGGTCGCGCGCGTCGTTGAGCGACAGCGGTTTGTTCTGCACCACCGGGATCAGCTTGGAGAGGCGGTCGCACAAGCCATACGGCAGGTCGAGCACGCGGCCCACGTCGCGCACCACCGCCTTGGAGGCCATGGTGCCGAAGGTGGCGATCTGGCTCACCGCGTCGGCGCCGTAGCGCTCGCGTACGTATTCGATGACCTTGTAGCGCTTGTCCTGACAGAAGTCGATGTCGAAGTCGGGCATGGAGACCCGCTCGGGGTTGAGGAAGCGCTCGAACAGCAGCGCGTATTCGAGTGGATCGAGGTCGGTGATGCGCAGGCTATAGGCGACCAGCGAACCCGCCCCGGAGCCGCGCCCCGGCCCTACCGGCACGCCGTTTTCCTTGGCCCAGTTGATGAAGTCGGCCACGATCAGGAAGTAGCCGGGGAAGCCCATCTGGACGATGGTATCGGTCTCGAACTTGAGCCGGTCGAAGTAGGTCTGGCGCTGCGCCGCGCGCTCGGCCTCGTTCGGATACAGCTCCTGCAGGCGCACCTCCAGCCCGGCCTTGGCCTCGGCGACGAGGAAGTCGTCGAGGGTCATGCCCTCGGGGGTCGGGAACAGCGGCAGGAAGTTCTTGCCCAGCTCGACCGTCAGCGAGCAGCGCTTGGCGATCTCGACGCTGTTGGCCAGCGCCTCGGGCAGGTCGGCAAACAGCGCCGCCATCTCGTCCTGACTCTTGAAATATTGCTGCTCGGTGAACGCCTTGGGGCGGCGCTTGTCGGCCAGCACGTAGCCCTGGGCGATGCACACCCGCGCCTCGTGGGCCTTGAAATCGTCGGCCTTGAGAAACTGCACCGGATGGGTCGCCACCACCGGCAGGTCGAACTTCGCCGCCAGCGCCACCGCCTCGCGCACGTAGCCCTCGGCGCCCGGATGGCCGGCGCGCTGCAGCTCGATGTAGAACGCGCCGGGAAAGCGCGCCGCCCATGCCCGGGCGCTCTGCTCGGCGGCCGCCGGATTGCCATTGATCAGCGCCTGACCAATCTCGCCGAGCATCGCGCCGGACAGGCAGATCAGCCCCGACGCCGCGCCCGCGTCGAGCCACTCGGCGCGCAGCTCGGCGCGGCCGCGATGCTTGTTGCCGCGGTAGGCGCGGGTCAGCAGCTCGCACAGCTGGCCGTAGCCGGCGCGGTCGCGGCACAGCAGCAGCACCCGGCCGGGTTTGTCGCGGTCAGCCTCGTTGGTGATCCACACATCCGCGCCGACGATCGGCTTGACCCCCTTGCCGCGCGCCCCCTTGTAGAACTTGACCATGCCGAACAGGTTGCCCAGATCGGTGATCGCCAGCGCCGGCATGCCGTCCGCGGCAGCCCGCGAGATGGCCTGCCCGACTTGCACGATGCCGTCGGAAATCGAGTATTCGGTGTGGAGTCGGAGGTGAACGAATCGCGGATCGGCGGGGGCAGTCATGCGCCCGATTTTACCCCGCCGCAGGACGGGGTTACACATTTGCGGCGGATTACATCAGGCCGAACCCGCGCAGCACCATGATCGCCGCGCTGGTGGTGAGGATCGAGCCCAGGGTGGTCACCGCGATGATATTGGCGGCCAGCACCGCGTTGCCGCCCATCGCCCGCACCATCACGTAGCTGGCCGCCGCGGTGGGGGTCGAGGACATCAAGAGCAGCACCCCCAGCTCGATCCCGCGAAAGCCCGCCGCCACCCCGCCCAGGACGAACACCAGCGGCACGAACACCAGCTTGGCCACGCTCGCCAGCACGGTGTTGCGGCTCTCCAGCCGCAGGCGCTTGAAATCCAGCGACGCGCCGGTGCACAGCAGAGCCAGCGGCAAGGTGAGATTGGCGAAATACTGCCCCGACTGCACCACCAGATTCGGCAGCGCGACCCCCGACCACGACACCGGCAACGCCAGCACGATGCCGATGATGATCGGATTGGTGACGATGCCTTTCACCAGCCGGCCGACGCTCGGCTGGGTCTGCTGCGCGCGGCCCAGGGTGATCACCGCGAGAATGTTGAACAGGATGGTGATCAGCCCCAGATACAGCGACGCCGCCACCAGCCCCGCCTCGCCATAGGCATTGACGCAATAGGCCAGCCCGACGATGCCCATGTTGGAACGGAATCCCCCCTGCACCACCACCCCGCGATCCGTCGGCTCCGCCACCCAGCGCCGCGCCACCCACTCCAGGATCAGGAAGGTGGTCAGCGTGGCGACCGCGCCGAAAGCCACCAGATCGAAATTCGCCGCCGCCTCGAAGCGCGTCTTGCCGATGCTGATGAACAGCAGCGCCGGCAGCGCGACCGTAAACACCAGCCGCGAACCGGCTTCGACAAAGGCATCGTTCAACATCCCGATGCGCATCAGCCACACGCCCAGCGCGAGGATGACGAAGATCGGCCCGGTGACCGAAAAGGAGAATTCGAGAATGCCGAGGAAGTCGCTCATCGCACTGCTTTGCTCACTGGCTCATCGCCCGCCGATTGCCGCGCTGCCGCACCAATATCCCCCTCCTGCGACTGCACCTCAAGCAGATACTGATCGGCCTTGCGCTGCAGCGCGCTGGACAGATCGGCCCACTGCGGGTCGCGCGTTCTGATCGCCATCGACACCGCCTGCAAGGCGTCGCGTCGTTTGGCCAGATAGCGCAGCAGCGCCGCCGCGCGCCAGTCTTCGCCCGCCTCTGCGCTCACCCGCGCCTCCAGCGCCTGCCAGGCCGGCACCAGTTCGTGCTCCAGCGCCAGCAAGGCGCGATCGTCCTCGATCCGCCCGGCGCGCAATCCGTCCAGCAGCAGGTGATAGCGCCGCGCCAGCGCCGCTTCCTCGCGCGCCACCTGCGCGGCCACCCGCTGAAAAGCATCCACCCCCAGCGGGGGAGAGGCGACCGGCGGCACGGTCGACCACAGCGTCACCGCCGCGCTCAGCACCACCACAGTGGCCAGCAAACCGCGCGCGGGCGCCGACGGCGCATCGAGCGGCCGGGCCAGCGCGGCGCCCAGCAGCAAGCCGCTCGCCAGTCCGCCCAGATGAGCGGCATTGTCGATGCCGGGCAGCGCAAAGCCGGCCAGCAGGGAGTAGGCGATCAAGCCCAGCAGCCCTTTGCGCAGCTGGCCGAAGAGGCCCGCCGGCAGGCTCGAGCGGCACACCAGCACGTAACTGAGCAGCGCGCCGAAGACCCCGAACACCGCGCCGGAGGCGCCCACGCTGAGGCCGTTGGGCTGCCACCACACGCTGGCCACGCTGGCCACGATGCCGCACAGAACATACAGCACGGCAAAGGCCGCGCGCCCGAACAAGCGCTCGGCCAACTGGCCGGCCTGGTTCAGCGCCAGCATGTTGAGCGCCACGTGCAGCAGGCCACCATGCAGGAACAGCGCGCTGACCAGCCGCCAGGACGCGCCATTGCGGGTCTGCACCGCGTAGTTGCCGCCCCAGTCAGCGAGGATCGCCCCACTCACCCGCCACAGCGCCTCGGCATGCCAGGCCAGCGCGACGAAGATCGCCAGATTCGCCGCCACCAGCGTCCACGTCAGCCACGCCGTCGGCATGCGCGCGTAGAGCGCGTCGGCGAACTCTTCGGCGGAAACGGGGCGGGCTGCGCTCATTCAATCCTTATACACGAGCCCCGTGGCGGGTGAAGACGCGGCGCGCGCTTAGCCGAGACGCAGCACCGCTTCGGCCACCCGACGGCCAAGGTGTTCGGCGGTCTTGAGGTCCGACGCCTGCATCGCCTCGGCGCCCTGATCGGCGTTCGACTGCGCCATCGCGCCGGCGTAGCCGCCGATCCGGTTGAGGTCCTCGACGCTGCCGGCGCTGCTGTTGTTGCCCGGCATCAGGCCGAGGCTGACCCACAACATGCTGTGCTGGGCCGAGAACACCATCAGCTGGACCAGCGAATTGAGCTTGTCACCCGACTGCGAGGCGGAGTTGGTGAAGCCGGCGGCGAGCTTGTCCTTCCAGCCCTGGCCGAACCAGACCTTGGAGCTCTTGTCCATGAATTCCTTGAACTGCGCGGACACGCTGCCCATGTAGGTCGGGGCGCCGAAGATGATCGCATCGGCAGCGGCCAGATCGTCCCAGTGGGCATCCACCGCGTCGACACTGACGCGCAGCGCCTCGACGCCGGCCACCGAGGCGGCGCCGTTGAAGACATGTTCGGCCTGGCGGGCGGTATGGCCAAAGCCGCTGTGATAGACCACGACTACTTTCTTGCTCATGATGAGGCTCTCCGTTGTGGGTTGTGAAGCGTGTTGAATCGGTCGAGAATCAGCGCGCACCGGGCGGCAGATCGAACAGCAGGCACTCGCCGGCGGACTGCGCGGTCAGCGTGAACGCGGTCTCATCCGCCATCGCCACGCCGTCGCCCGCCTCAAGCTGCAAGTCGCCCAGCGCAAACTGCCCCGAGATGACCTGCAGATAGCCCAGCCGGCCCGGCGCAAAGCGGTGCGTCAGCACCTGCCCGGCGCGCGGACGGGTCGCGTAGATATCGGCGCGCTGGTTCATCGTCAGGCTGCCCTCGCGCCCGTCGCCGGACACCAGCAGCGCCCACCCCGCGGCCAGCGCCGACGGCGACACCGCCTGCTGCGCGTAGCCCGGCGCAAGATTCGTGGCGACGGGCGCAATCCAGATCTGCAGCAGCCGCGTCGGCGCCTCGGCCAGCGCGTTGAATTCGCTGTGGCGCACGCCGCGTCCGGCGCTCATGCGCTGCACCTCGCCGGCCCGGATGTCGGTGCCGTTGCCGAGGCTGTCGCGGTGCGCCAGCGCGCCGTCAATCACGTAGGTGATGATCTCCATGTCGCGATGGCCGTGCGGATCGAAGCCCGCCGCCGGGGCGATGCGATCATCGTTGATGACCCGCAACGGACCCCAGCCCATGCGCGCCGGATCGTGATAGCCGGCAAACGAGAAACTGTGGCGGCTGTCGAGCCAGTCGAGACGCGACTGTCCGCGGGCCGCACCGGAACGTTTTTCGATCATCGCATCCTCCTTGTCGAAGCGGGCTTTCGCCGACTTAAAATGAATTTCGTTCAAGCTGAAATCATTGTCCACAATTGCAGATAAAATAAAAAGCGATAAATAATGGATGATTAGTTGACAGGAATTCACCATGAAGCTTTCACTCGACGCGCTCGCCATGCTCGACGCCATCGACACCGCCGGCAGCTTTGCCGCCGCCGCCCGCCACCTGCATCGCGTTCCCTCCGCGCTCACCCACGCGGTGCGCCGGTTGGAAGACGATCTGGGCTTTTCGATCTTTCAGCGCGCCGGTCGCCGCGCCGAACTGACTGCCGCCGGGCGCACCCTACTCGACGACGGTCGCGCCCTGCTCAACGCCGCCGCCGAACTGGAATGCCGTGCGCGACGGGTCGCCACCGGCTGGGAAGCCGAGCTGCGCATCGCCATCAACGCCCTGATCCGCTTCGAGGATTTCCTCCCCGTGATGGCGCGCTTCTACGCCGAGCAGCGCGGCACCCGGCTGCGCATCGAACGCGAGGTGCTGGCCGGCAGCTGGGATGCGCTCACCGCCGGGCGGGCCGACCTGGTGATCGGCGCCTCGGGCGAAGCGCCGCCCAGCGCCGGCCTGGTCTCGCGCCGCCTCGGCCATGCCAGCCTGCTGTTCTGCGTCGCCCCGCAACATCCGCTGGCCCGCCATCCGGAACCGATCCCGACCCGCGAGATCCGCAAGCATCGCGCCATCGTCCTCGCCGACACCACCCGCCTGCTCGCGCCGCGCACCGCCGGCCTGCTGGAGGGGCAGGAGACGCTGGTGGTGCCCGACTTCGTGGCCAAGATCGCGGCCCAGAAAGCCGGCCTGGGGGTTGGCCACATCCCGCCGCAGATGGCCGCTGAGGCGCTCGCGGAAGGGTCGCTGTGCGCGCGCCAAACCGAACTGCCGACCACCCAGCACCCGGTGTATCTGGCCTGGCGCAGCAGCCACGACGGTCACGCCTTGCGCTGGTTTCTGGACCAGCTGGGCGACGAAGCCTGCCGCGCCGGCCTCATCCACTGATGCGGGCGCGGCGCGGGGCGGGGAATCGCACGCCGCATCCCGTCTCACCCGCCAGCGCCGTATAATCACCCCTCGCCCCGCCGCAAGAGGCCTGACAGTTCAATGATTCACGTTCTCAAGCACGTCGAATCGATCACCAAGCACCGCGACCGCACCCTCCTCGAAGTCGGGGTGGCGACAGCCCTGCACGAACTGCTCAAGCCGCTCACGGTGAACGTCTACACCGTCCAGCAAGCCGGCACCCGAACGCAGCTTCACCGCCTTACCCATGCCGGCGCGGACGGAGTGCGCTACTTCGACACCGATTTCGAAAGGACCGACGAGGTCATCAGCGTTGACCGACGGGCCGATTTCCAGACCTGCATCGCCGAGGAGCGGCTGGTCGCCAGCCCCGCGCCCGACAGCGCACACACCACCTACTGCCTGCCGGTGGCCTACGACGGCAAGGTCGCCGGGCTGATCGAGATGGTCACCGACGCCACCCTCGACGACGCGCAGATCGATCTGACGCAGAGTTTCATCACGCTCTACCGCAACTATCTGAGCCTGCTCGATTACAGCGAGCGCGACAGCCTCACCGGGCTGCTCAACCGCCGTACCTTCGACGAAAATCTGGGCAAGATCCTCGCCTCGCTGCGCGCCTCGGCGGCCGACCACGCCGCCCTCCCCGGCGCCGAGCGACGCGACGGCGCCACCGCCGATGCGCCGCACTGGCTGGCGGTCATCGACGCCGACCACTTCAAGCGCATCAACGACAAGCACGGCCACCTGTATGGCGACGAGGTGCTGATCCTGCTCGCCAACCTGATGCGCGAGAGCTTCCGCAATGACGACAAGCTGTTCCGCTTCGGCGGGGAGGAGTTCGTGGCGGTGCTCAAGCCGGCCAGCTTCGACGACGCCCACCGGGTGCTGGAGCGCTTCCGCCAGAGCGTCGAGCACTACCACTTTCCGCAGGTCGGGCAGGTCACCATCAGCATCGGCTACGCGCCGCTGCGCGCCGGCGACACCGCCTCGGCCGTGCTCGGCGCGGCGGACGACGCGATGTACTACGCCAAGGCGCACGGGCGCAATCAGGTGCGCGCCTATCCGACGCTGGTCGCGCAGGGCGCGATCGCCCCGCGCCGCTTCACCGACGAACCCTCAGCGCTGTGAAGCCGCGTCGCGGGCGCGCACCAGCGCCGCCTTGCGACGCGCGTCGGCCGCTTCGATCTGCGCCCGCTGCCCGTCCGCCAGCACCCGCCCGGTGCGCTGCTCGATGGTCGCGATCACACGCTGGCCGGTATCGGTAATGCGCGGCCCATCGGGCATGCCCTGACGCACCACCGACTCGGCCACCCCGGCAATCCCCGCCACTTCGGACACGAACTGGCGCTCGATGCGATGGCGTTCGGCCTTCAGATACGCCGCCCCGGCCGGCGAAGGCAGCGGCTCGGCGGCCCCGGCCAGCGCCGCAAAAAGTGCCACGCACAGCCCAATCGCGATGCGCCTCATGACAGCTCCAACACGGTCGACCCGGTGGTGCGCCGCGCCTCCAGATCGCGATGCGCCTGGGCAGCATCCCGGAGCGCGTAGCGCTGGTTGATCTCCACCCACACCGCGCCGCTGCCGACCACCGCAAACAACTCGTCGGCCATCGCCACCAGATCCTCGCGCCGCGCGGTGTAGCTCATGATCGTCGGCCGGGTCAGGAACAGCGAGCCCATCTTGGCCAGAATGCCGATATCCACCGGTGCCACCGGCCCCGAGGCATTGCCGAAGGAGACCATGGTGCCCAGCGGCCGCAGGCAGGCCAGCGAATCCATGAAGGTGTCCTTGCCGATGGAGTCGTACACCACCGGCACCCCCGCCCCGCCGGTGATCTCGCGCACCCGCACGGCAAAGTTCTCGCGGGTGTAGACCACCGGATGGTCGCAGCCGTGGGCTTGCGCCAGCGCGGCCTTCTCATCCGAACCGACGGTGCCGATCACCGTTGCGCCCAGCGCCTTGGCCCACTGGCACATGATCAGCCCCACCCCGCCGGCGGCGGCGTGCACCACGATGGTGTCGCCGGCAGCGACCCGGTAAGTGCGGCGCAGCAGATATTGCGCGGTCAGGCCCTGCAGCATCATCGCCGCCGCCTGCGCATCGCCGATCCCCTCGGGCAGCTTGACCAGCCGGTCGGCCGGCATGTTGCGCTGCTCGGCATAGGCGCCAAGCGGGCCGCCGGCATAGGCCACCCGGTCGCCCACCGCCAGGGTGGTCACGCCTTCGCCCAGGGCCGTCACCACGCCCGCGCCTTCCAGACCGAGCCCGGACGGCAGCGGCACCGGATAGAGCCCGCTGCGGTGGTAGGTGTCGATGTAATTGAGGCCGACCGCGCGCTGCGCCAGCGTCACCTCGCCGACCGCCGGCGGGGGCACGTCGACCGGCGCCCAGCGCAACACCTCGGGGCCGCCCGTGACATCGAATTGAATCGCATGAGGCATGTCAGTTCTCCGGTAGGTTGTCGGATCCGTCGGACCGCGCTCAGCGGACGATCGAAACGCCGATTCTAAACTGCGGCAGGCGCGACTGGCCGTAGTCGAGCAAGGTCTCGCCCTCGCCGTCGAAGTATTGCAGATGAACGAAGGCCCCGACCGCCGAGAAAATGCTCTGGCGCATCGGGTAGGAGAGGTCCACCTGAGTGCTGCCCGCGCCGGCCTTGCCGCGCCGCAGCTTGACCTTGGCCAACCAGCCGTCGTCGCGCCCGGCGCGCAGGCCGAGCTCGCCATAGCCGCGATAGCGGTGGATATCGGGGTTGTCGGATTTCTCCAGATAGCCCCACACCCGCGGCGCCAGGCCAACGTGGCTCAGCCCGTCGCCGAGGCGGTAGCGCCAGTCGGCCTGCGCGAAGGCGATGTTGATGCTGCGCGACTGAGCGCCTTCGCGGCCGTTCGATTCATGCTCCAGCCCCGTGCGCAGACTCAGCCAGTGACGGCTCTGCGGGCGCATCGGCACCGCCCACTGGTAGAACAACGAGGGCCGGTAGCTGGTGTCGCGAAACGGCGCGGAGTGGCTGGACAGATCCCACAGCGAGGTCTGGGTATAGCCGAAATGCAGCCCATCGAGCGCCGGCAGGGCGCGCACGATGGCGCCGTCGTGGTCGAACAGGCGGTACTTGAAGCTGAGCTGGAAGCGCGCCGAGGTGCCGCCGTTGGCGCCCAGCAGGAAGTACATCGGCTCGTTGAAGGACAGTGCCGGCTCGGGCGTGCTGGCCTCATCGGGCGGGTTCACCACCCCGCTCATGCGCACCACCGGGTCCTCGCCCGCCGCCCAGCCGACCCGCTCGGCCAGCAGCAGGGCGCGCGAGGGCGAATCGTCGGCCAGCCGCAGCACGCTGAGGCCGAGCACCTCGTCCGGCCATTCGAAGCGATAGCGCCGCACCGCGCCCTGCTGGGCGTCCACCGCCTCGAGCATCACCCGCAGGCGTTGCTCGCCGATCTCGATGCGCGCGTCGAGCTGGGCGGGCAGCGCCGCGGCCGCACCGGAGGATTCGGTCACCATGACCTCCAGCGGCTGACCGGCAGAGACATGGGTGCGATCGGTGCTCAGCAAGCGCTCGCCATGCCCGGCGCAGGCGAGAAGACTCAACACACTGGCGCATAGCGCGCGGACAGGAATCGGCATGGGGACGGGCGCTCGAACAGACACCCGCGCATTCTAGCAAGGGCGCTTGCCACCGCGCCGCCGCCATAAAAACGGGGCGCCCACAGGCGCCCCGCACTTACCCCAGCACGCCCGATCAGAGGGACTTGCGCTGACGCTGCTCCTCGGCATCGACCACCGCCAGGGCGGTGATGTTGACCAGCCGCCGCACCGTCGCGGAGGCGGTCAGGATGTGCACCGACTTGTCGGTGCCGAGCAGGATCGGCCCGACCGTGACCCCATCGCTGTTGGCCTGTTTGCACAGGTTGAAGCTGATGTTGGCGGCGTCGAGGTTGGGCATGACCAGCAGGTTGGCTTCGCCGTTGAGCGACGTGTCGCTGGTGACCGCCTCGCGCAGACCGGCGTCGAGCGCGGTGTCGGCGTGCATCTCGCCGTCGCATTCGATATCCGGCCGGTTGGCGACCAGCAGGTCACGCGCCTCGCGCATCTTGCGCGCCGAGGCGGAGCGCGAACTGCCGAAGTTGGAGTGCGACACCAGCGCCACCTTGGGCGCGATCCCGAAGCGCTTGAGTTCGTCGGCGGCCATCGCGGCGATCTCGGCGATCTCGGCGGCGCTGGGGTTCTCGTTCACGTAAGTGTCGGCGATCGCCAGCACCCGCTTGGGCAGCAGCAGGATGCTCATGGCGGCGAAGCGCTTGGCATCCGGTGCCAAGCCGATGACGTCCTGGACCTGCTTGAGGTGGTAGTCGTAGGTGCCGTAGGTGCCGCACACCAGCGCATCGGCGTCACCCCGACGCAGCAACATGGCGCCGATGAGGGTGGTGTCGCGACGCAGCTTGGCGCGCGCGATCTCCACCGTGGCGCCATCGCGCCCCATGATCTGGTGATACTCCTGCCACAGCTCGCGATAGCGCGGATCGTCTTCGGTGTTGACCACTTCAAAGTCGCGGCCAATCTTGAGGTCGAGCCCCACCTTGGCGATGCGGCTTTCAATCACCGCCGGGCGACCGATCAGGATCGGCGTCGCCAGCCCCTCCTCGACCACCGCGCGCACCGCGTGCAGCACGCGGG
>JAGRFO010000096.1 GCA_020446005.1 Rhodocyclaceae bacterium
TTCTTGTAGACCCGGTGGCCGAAGCCCATCAGCTTGAAGGAATCGTTCTTGTCCTTGGCGCGGGTGATGTACTCGCCCACCTTGGACACATCGCCAATCTGCTCCAGCATCTGCAGGCAGGCCTCGTTGGCGCCGCCGTGCGACGGGCCCCACAGGCAAGCGATACCGGCCGAGATGCAGGCAAACGGGTTGGCACCGGAGGAGCCGGCCAGACGCACGGTTGAGGTGGAGGCGTTCTGCTCATGATCGGCATGCAGGGTGAAGATGGTGTCGAGCGCATGCACCAGCGTCGGATTCGGCTTGTACTCTTCGCACGGCGTACCGAACATCATGTGCATGAAGTTGGCGGTGTAGCCCAGGTCGTTGCGCGGGTACATGAACGGTTGCCCGGTGTTGTACTTGTACGCCATCGCGACGATGGTCGGCAGTTTGGCGACCAGACGATTGAAGGACACGTTGCGGTGGTCGGCATCCTGCAGATCGAGCGCATCGTGATAGAAGGCGGACAGCGCGCCCACCACACCCACCATGACCGCCATCGGATGCGCATCGCGACGGAAGCCCCGATAGAAGCTCGTCATCTGGTCGTGCAGCATGGTGTGATTCTTGATCGTGTTCTCGAAGTCGGCCTTCTGCACCGCATTGGGCAGCTCGCCGTTCTTGAGGAGGTAGGCCACTTCGAGGAAGTTGCAGTTCTCCGCAAGCTGTTCGATGGGGTAACCGCGGTACAGCAGCTCGCCCTTGTCACCGTCGATGAAGGTGATGGTCGACTTGCAGCTGGCCGTCGACAGGAAGCCGGAATCGTAGGTGAACAGACCGGTCTGGCCGCCCAGCTTGCGAATGTCGATGACATCGTTGCCGTGGGTGCCGGTCATGACCGGGAATTCGACTGTCTGGCCGTCGACTGTGAGGGAGGCGCTACGTTCAGTGCTCATAACTCGTCCTTTGGGTTAACCCTTGTTGTCAATCGTGTTTTCCCTACCCGATTGGCGAAACATGCCGAGGAAAGGCACCCATCGCTGCTCGGAGCATTCGGTACTGCCGTTAACCATCCCCCAAAGGGCATGGTCCTCAAGATTTAAGAGATCCTGCAGGTCGACCAGTTGAGCATCGCTCAGCTGGTCGAAATCCCGCTCAAGAAACCGTGTCAGCACGATGTCGAGTTCCAGCAGGGCTCGACGGCAATGCCAGCGCACACGGCCTCGATGAATCGTCATACGGCGCGCCGCACCATCATGTCCTTGATCTTGCCGATGGCCCGCGTCGGATTGAGGCTCTTCGGGCAGACATCGACACAGTTCATGATCGTGTGGCAGCGGAACAGACGATACGGATCTTCCAGATTGTCGAGGCGTTCGCTGGCTTCCTGGTCACGCGTATCGGCGATGAAGCGATACGCCGCCAGCAAGCCGGCCGGACCAACGAACTTGTCTGGATTCCACCAGAACGACGGGCAGGAGGTCGAGCAGCACGCGCACAGAATGCACTCGTACAGGCCGTTGAGCTCCTCGCGGTCGTCCGGCGACTGCAGACGCTCGCGTTCCGGCGGCGGATCGTTATTGACCAGATACGGCTTGATCGAGTGATACTGCTTGAAGAACTGCGTCATATCGACGATCAGGTCACGAATCACCGGCAGGCCCGGCAGCGGGCGCAGGACGATCGGCTGTTTGATGTCATCGATATCGGTCAGGCAGGCCAGGCCGTTTTTGCCATTGATGTTCATGGCGTCGGAACCGCACACCCCTTCGCGGCAGGAGCGCCGGAAGGACATCGAATCATCCTTGACCTTCAGGCGCACCAGCGCGTCGAGCAGCTTCTTGTCGGAAGCCTCCAGCTCGACCGAAATGTCCTGCATGTAAGGCTTGTCGTCGCGGTCCGGATCGTAGCGATAGATCTTGAATTGAACGGTACGTTTGGTACTCATGGTTTCGCCCCCCGACCCTTAGTAAGTGCGCGTTGCAAGCGCGATCGGGGCAACATCTTCCGACATCGGCTGCAGATTCACAGGTTTGTAATCGAGACGATTGCCTTCGCTGTACCACAGGGTGTGCTTGAGCCATTCGTCGTCACGCCGCCCATTCGGAAACTCGGGCGTATCCGGCGCATCGTCGCGCACGTGCGCACCGCGCGATTCCTTGCGCGCCTCGGCGGAAATCATGGTGGCCTTGGCCACTTCGATCAGGTTGTCGAGTTCCAGCGCCTCCATCCGGGCCGTGTTCCAGACCTGGGACTTGTCCTTGATCTGGGTGCTCTTGGCCTGCTCGGCGACTTCCAGAATCTTGCTCGCGCCTTCCTTGAGCAGCTCCGCGAAGCGGAACACGCCGGCGTGCTTCTGCATCGTCCGCTGCATGGCCAGCCGCACTTCGTGGACATCCGTTCCGTTGGTCTGGTTTTCAAGCCGCGCCATCCGCGACAGCGCCAGATCGGCGGCGTCTTCGGGCAGGGGCTTGAGTCTCAGATTGCCGGACTGGATATCCTCGACCACAGTCTCGCCCGCCGACTTGCCGAACACCAGCAGATCCAGCAGCGAGTTGGTGCCGAGCCGGTTGGCGCCATGCACCGAGGCGCAGGCACACTCGCCAGCGGCGTAGAAACCGGTCACCGGGCTGTTGGGGTTGTCGCCCTTCGGCGCCACCACCTGGCCCTTGTAGTTGGTGGGGATGCCGCCCATCTGATAGTGGCAGGTTGGCACCACCGGAATCGGCGCCTTGATCGGGTCGATGCCGGCGAACTGGATCGAGATTTCGCGAATCCCCGGCAGCCGCTTCATGATGGTGTCGGGTGACAGGTGGGTGATGTCGAGCAGCACGTGATCCTTGTCGGGACCGCAACCGCGGCCTTCGTTGATCTCGGTCACCATCGAGCGGGACACCACGTCACGCGAGGCCAGATCCTTGAGGTTCGGCGCATAGCGTTCCATGAAGCGCTCGCCGGCGGCATTGCGCAAAATGCCGCCTTCACCACGCACACCCTCGGTGATCAGCACCCCCGCGCCAGCCACGCCGGTCGGGTGGAACTGCCAGAACTCCATGTCTTCCAGCGGAATGCCGGCACGCGCCGCCATGCCAACCCCGTCGCCGGTATTGATGAAGGCATTGGTGGAGCTGTAGTAAATGCGACCGGCGCCGCCGGTGGCAAAGATGATTGCCTTGGCATGGAAGACCGACACTTCGCCGGTTTCCATTTCCATGGCGGTGACGCCGACCACGTCGCCATCGGCATCGCGAATCAGGTCCAGCGCCATCCATTCCACGAAGAACTGGGTGTTGGCGCGCACGTTGCGCTGGTACAGCGCGTGCAGCATGGCGTGACCGGTCCGGTCGGCCGCGGCACAGGAACGCGACACCGGCGTCTTGCCATAATTCTGGGAGTGACCGCCGAACGGGCGCTGATAGATCTTGCCGTTGTCGAGCCGGTCAAAAGGCATCCCGTAGTGTTCAAGCTCGACCACCACTTCGTTGGCCTTCTTGCACATGAACTCGATGGCATCCTGGTCGCCGAGCCAGTCCGACCCCTTGACGGTGTCGTACATGTGCCAGTGCCAGTTGTCTTCCGTCGAGTTACCCAAAGATGCCGCAACGCCCCCCTGGGCGGCCACGGTGTGCGAACGGGTCGGGAATACCTTGGTGAGAACGGCGGTCTTGAGACCCGCCTCGGACAATTGCAGGGCAGCGCGCAAACCCGCTCCGCCGGCGCCGACAATTACCGCATCATACGTACGCTTCGCGACTTTCACGCTCACAGCCTCCACAGGATCCGGGCCACCCAACCGGCGTAGCCGATGAGCAGGAACAAGACGATAACGTGCAGCGCAAGGCGCACGCCGACGGGTTTGATGTAGTCCATGAAGATGTCACGAACCCCAACCCATGCGTGATAGAACAAGGACATGAAAAAGAGGAAAGTTGCGAACTGCATGAAGCCGCCGGCAAACATGCCGCTCCAGGCCGCGTAACTCATCTCGGGCAGCATCAGTGCCTTGAACGCAAACACAACGGTGTACAGCGCCATCAGAACGGCGGTGACCCGCTGCGCGAGCCAGTCCCGCAGGCCGTAGTGGGCTCCAACGATATGCGGTTTCACCATAGTTTCACCCCGATGATGAGGGTCAGGGCAATGCTCACGCCAAGAACCACTTTGGAAGACTTGCGTGCCGCCGGCAGATCCAGCCCGGTATGCGCATCCAGAAACAGGAAACGGATCCCTGCACAGAAGTGATGCAGGTAGGCCCACAGCAAACCGAACAGAATCAGCTTGACCAGCGGACTCGAAACCGTTTCCTTGTAGGCCGCAAACGACTCCGGCGAACCGACGCTGTTTGCAAACAAGGACAGGAGCAAAGGCAGCATCAGGAACAGTCCTGCGCCACTGACCCTGTGCAGAATGGAAACGAAACCCGGCAACGGCAAGCGGATTTCGTTCAGCGCCAAGTGTTTCGGCCGCTGTTTTCTGGCTGTCACTTCTGACATTACTTCCCCCTCAATGTATGGCAACGCACCCGCCGCCTTACTCCCCGAAAAACAATAAGTATATACGCTTACAAGTACCTGACCCGCAGCGTCTCGCCCATCAATTCAATTCGTTGAGATAGTAGTGCTCCGCGGTCGAATACAAGCCACGGCGCCACTCCACCGGCCGATCTCCGTAGGTATAAGTCACTCGTTCGACCGAAAGTAGCGGCACTCCATCTTTGACATTCAGGATTTCGGCCGTTGCCCGATCTGCCGCCACGGCGCGAATGCGCTCTTCGGCACGAATCATCCGCAACCCGAAGCGCGCCTCGAAAAGGCTGTAGAGCGAACCCTGCCAATCCTGGAGCATCTCGAGCGTCAGCCCCTGAAATATTTCACCAGGCAAATAAATTTCGTCAACCACAACCGGCTTTGCGCTAAATTTCAGCAAACGTCGCACAATAATGATTGGGTCGCCGGCGTCGATCGCCAACACACGGGAGGCCTCATGACCGGCCTTGGCCCGCCAGCATTCGAGCGGCACGCTTGCCGGATGGGACAGGCCTTCACCTTCCGGCACGAGGCGCAGAAACCGGAACAAGGCCCGCGGATCGTTATGCGAAGCAACAAAAGTGCCCTTGCCCTGCTTGCGAACCAGAAGATTTTCGGCCGCCATCTCGTCGATGGCCTTGCGCACGGTCCCCTGGCTGACGCCAAAGCGCACCGCCAGTTCCTGTTCGCTGGGGATTGCGTCGCCCGGATGCCATTCACCGGATTCAAGCGCATGCAGCATCAGACTTTTGATCTGACGGTACAGCGGACTGAACGTGGGGGACGCAGGAGTCATCGGCGCATTTCATCACAAAATCCGGGGGGCGTCCATACCATGTCATCTATCTTATATAAGACAAAAAACATGAATTGACTTGGCGGTCGTCTATAACATACCATTTCGCGCGATCCGGACTCGCCAGCCAATGCTCTGCCATGCATGATCAGGGCGACGGTTAAAATTTTCCTGTCCGGGCACGGTTTTTAAAACACACATCGAGAGGGAGTCGTTCATGAGCAAAGCCCCAGTTCGCGTCGCCGTAACCGGTGCAGCCGGTCAAATTGGCTACAGCCTGTTGTTCCGCATTGCCAGCGGTGAAATGCTTGGCAAGGATCAACCCGTCATTCTTCAGCTGCTCGACCTGCCGCAAGCCCAAAAGGCGGTCAAGGGCGTGATGATGGAACTTGAAGACTGCGCCTTCCCGCTGCTGGCTGGCATGGTCGCCACCGACGATCCCAACGTGGCTTTCAAGGATGCTCAGGTGGCCCTGCTGGTCGGCGCCCGTCCGCGCGGCCCGGGCATGGAACGCAAGGACCTGCTGACCGAAAACGCCAAGATCTTCACCGTCCAGGGCGCGGCCATCGGTCAGCATGCCGATCCGGCGTGCAAGGTGCTGGTGGTCGGCAACCCCTGCAACACCAACGCTTACATCGCCATGAAAACCGCCGAGAAGTTCGGCCGCGTCAACCCCAAGAACTTCACCGGCATGCTGCGCCTTGACCACAACCGCGCGCTGTCCCAACTGGCCACCAAGTCTGGCCGCGAAGTCTCCAGCCTCAAGAGCCTGGTGGTGTGGGGCAACCACTCCCCGACGATGTACGCCGACTACCGCTTCTGCACCTCCAACGGCGACGGCGTCAAGGGCATGATCAACGACGACGCATGGAACCGTGACACCTTCCTGCCCACCGTCGGCAAGCGTGGCGCGGCCATCATCGAAGCGCGTGGTCTGTCTTCCGCCGCCTCGGCGGCCAACGCCGCCATCGACCATATCCGCGACTGGGCGCTCGGCTCCAATGGCGAATGGGTCACCATGGGCGTTCCGTCCGATGGTTCTTACGACATTCCGGAAGGCATCATCTACGGCTTCCCCTGCACCACTGAAAACGGTCAGTACAAGATCGTTCAGGGTCTGGACATCGACGCCTTCTCGCGCGAGCGCATGACCCACACGCTCAACGAACTGCTCGAAGAGCGCGATGGCGTGAAAGACCTGCTCGGCTGATCGGGTCGCGCAACACAGCATCAGACGCGGGGGGCGGAAACGCCCCCCGCGTTTTTTGTTATCCTGCTTCGCCATTCACCCAGCGATCCAGAGCACAGCCATGCACCCAGAACAGGTCCTGTTTCAAGGCGAACGCACCCTGCCGGAACTCCCTGCGGTTGACCACTACGCCGGCAGCGAAAAACTGATCCGCAAGGCGCTCGGCCTGCAACAGCAACTCGGCCCGGTGTTCGACATCACCTGCGATTGCGAGGACGGCGCGCCCGCCGGCCAGGAAACCGCCCACGCACACATGGCCGCCGCCATGGTGATGAGCGCCGACAATCGCTTCGGTCGGGTCGGCGCACGGGTGCATGACGTCACGCATCCACACTGGCAGCGCGACGTGGACATCCTGGTCGATGAAGCGGCAAGCCGGCTGGCCTTTATCACCCTCCCCAAACCCCGCTCGGTCGAGGACGTGCGCGTCCAGATCGACTATCTCAAAACACGCCTCAGCGCGGCCGGCATCGACCGTCCGTTGCCGGTGCACGTGCTGATCGAAACCCATGGCGCCTTGCGCGACGCGTGGCAGATTGCGGCGATTGACGCGGTGGAGAGTCTCGACTTCGGCCTGATGGATTTCGTCAGCGCCCACCACGGCGCCATTCCCGGAGACGCCATGCGCAGCCCCGGCCAGTTCGAACATCCGCTGATCGCGCGCGCCAAATGCGACATCGCCGCCGCCGCCCTCGCGAATGGCGTCATCCCCAGCCACAACGTCACCACCGAACTCACGGACGTGGCTTACATCCGCAACGACGCCCACCTCGCGCGCACCCGTTTTGGTTATATGAGGATGTGGAGCATCCACCCCAACCAGATTCAGCCCATCCTGGCCGCCATGCGCCCGGACTTCTCCGAGGTCGAACACGCCATCGCCATTTTGAGCGCCGCGCAGGACGCCCAGTGGGGCCCCATCCAGCATGCCGGAAAACTCCACGATCGCGCCTCCTACCGCTACTACTGGACGCTGCTCAAGCGTGCCCACACCACTGGCGCAGACCTGCCAGCAGCGGTGAGCACCCGCTTTTTCTCCGCCTAAGCGCAGCCCGTCACGCCCGAAGAAAAGAAAACCCCGCACAAAGCCGCCTTTCGGGCATGAAAGTGATGCCGTGTGCGTGTTACTGTTAGCACTCGCCGCCGCAAACCACAAAAAAAACCATGCCGTCATCCGGCCCCTCGACCAGCACCGCCACCTCGGCGCTCCGCACGATCAAGCATTTTCTCCGCACCGGGCGTCGCGCTGCCATGCCGTGGCTGTCTCCAGGGCGCTGGCGCAAGCGGCTGATGCTGCTTGGCGTCACCCTGCTTGCCGGCATTACTGCGATTGTCTTCGCGATCGGTGCCGACATGGCCATCGAGGCGCATCGCGAAACGCTTCACATCGCATGGTGGAGCAGCCTGATCATCGCCCCCGCGGGCTTCGCCTTGATTTCCTGGCTGACCCGCCGCTACTTCCCCGGCACAGAGGGCAGCGGTATTCCACAAGCCATCGCCGCCTCGCTCACCGACGACCCGCGCATCCGCCGACGCCTGCTCTCCTTCCGCATCGCCATGGCCAAGATCGGCCTGACCCTGCTCGGCCTGCTGGCCGGCGCATCCATCGGCCGGGAAGGCCCGTCTGTTCAGGTCGGCGCCTCCATGCTGAACATGGTTGCTGGCAAGAAACACGGACGCATCGCCCCGACCAGCGATCTGATCGTCTCTGGCGGTGGGGCCGGCGTGGCAGCAGCGTTCAACACCCCGCTGGGCGGCATCATGTTCGCGATCGAGGAACTGTCGCGCCACCGCGCCTTCCGCGCTAACAGCACCACCCTGATCGCGGTGATCTTTGCCGGTCTGATGTCGGTCGCCATTCTCGGCAACTACACCTATTTTGGCCGCACGCCCGCTGCCGTGAGCTGGCCCGACGGGCTCTGGCCTGTGCTGATCTGCGGCGCGGCCGGGGGGTTGCTGGGCGGGCTGTTCACCCGCCTGCTGATCGCCTCCTCGCACGGCCTGCCCGGCCGGATGGGGGAATTTGCCCGTACCTACCCGGTCCGCTTTGCCGCGGTGTGCGGCCTGATGACCGCGCTGGTCGGCATTACCTCGGACGGCCTCACCTGGGGCACGGGTTACGCCGAATCCAAAGCCGCGCTGGAAGGCTCGTCAGTACTCCCAATCTACTTCATGTTCGCCAAGGCGCTGGTGATCTGGATTGCCTTCATCAGCGGCATCCCCGGGGGCGTGTTCGCCCCGTCACTGGCCGTGGGCGCCGGCATTGGCGCGAATATCGCACTCCTGCTGCCTGGCGAACAAAGTTCGCCGATCCTGATTCTGGGCATGGTCGCCTTTCTGGCCGGCATCACCCAATCGCCCATCACCTCCTTCGTGATCGTGATGGAGATGACCAATAACCACCAGATGTTGTTGCCCCTGATGGGCGCGGCGGTGGTTGCCCAGGGTTTTGCCCGCTCGGTCGCGCCAGTGCCGCTTTACGACTCCCTGGCCATCGACCTGCTGCGCCGGCTCACCCGCGAGCAACGCGCCATGAGCGCCCCGCCCGACCCGCCGGAAACGCTACTCCCCGACCCGCTCGAGGCGCTCAAGAAGGAAGTGATGGGGCCACCCGCACCACCCGCCCGGCCGATCGCCGAAGCAGCGGAAGCGCCGAAAGACGCGGCCCCCGCCACGAGCCACAAACCGGACGACACCACCTGAGCCTGCCCAAAGGCACAAAAAAACCGCGGCCTCGACCGCGGTTTTTTATGGTGCGCCTCAGGCACCTTCAGCCATTGGCGTCGCCATCGCTGATCGCCAGCATCAGTGCATTGATGCGCTTCACAAAGCTGGCTGGGTCGTCCAGCGTACCGCCTTCGGCCAGCAGCGCCTGGTCGAACAGCACCGAGGCCCAGTCGTCGAAACGGCCCTCTTCCGCCGCCAGCCGCTTGACCGCCGGATGCGCCGGATTGACTTCCAGAATCGGCTTGCTCGGCGGCGCCTCCTGCCCGGCCGCCTTCAGGATGCGCGCCAGATTCATCCCCATGTCGTGCTCGTCGGCCACCAGGCAGGCCGGCGAATCGGTCAGCCGATGGGTCACCCGCACGTCCTTGACCCGCTCGCCAAGGCTGGTCTTGATCTTGTCGACCAGCGGCTTGAATTCATCCGCCAGCTTTTCGGCTTCCTGCTTTTCGGCTTCGTCTTCCAGCGCCCCCAGATCGAGTCCGCCTTTGGCGACCGACTGCAAGGCCTTGCCATCAAATTCGGTCAGATAGCCGATCACCCACTCATCCACGCGATCCGACAGCAACAGGACCTCGATCCCCTTCTTGCGGAACACTTCGAGGTGCGGACTGTTTTTGGCCGCGTTGAAGGATTCGGCGGTCACGTAGTAGATCTTCTCCTGCCCCTCCTTCATGCGGCCGATGTAGTCGGCCAGCGACACGGTCTGATCCGGGGTGTCGGCCAGGGTGGAGGCAAAACGCAGCAGGCCGGCGATCTTGTCCTTGTTGGCGCTGTCCTCACCGACGCCTTCCTTGAGCACGTTGCCAAAGGCCTTCCAGAACGTGGCGTATTTGTCGCCGTCGTTCCTGGCCATGTCTTCGAGCAGGCCGAGGACTTTCTTGGTGCAGCCGGAGCGGATCGAGTCGATGTCCTTCGATTCCTGCAGAATCTCGCGCGAGACGTTGAGGGGCAGGTCGGCCGAGTCCACCACCCCGCGCACGAAGCGCAGATAGGCCGGCATCAGCTTTTCGGCGTCGTCCATGATGAACACCCGGCGCACGTAGAGCTTGATGCCGTGGCGGGCGTTGCGGTCCCACATGTCGAACGGCGCGTTCTCGGGAATGTAGAGCAGCTGGGTGTATTCCTGCCGCCCCTCGACGCGCGCGTGAGTCCATGCCAGCGGGTCTTGAAAATCATGCCCGACGTGTTTGTAGAACGCCTTGTACTCGTCGTCCGTGATCTCGTTGCGCGGTCGCGCCCACAGCGCACTGGCCTGGTTGATGGTCTCGTCCTCGTCGGTGGTGACCTGCGCCTTGGCTTCGTCGTCCCACTCCTGCTTCTTCATCACGATCGGTTGAACGATGTGATCGGAGTATTTGTGAACCAACTGGCGCAGCTGCCAGCCGTTGAGCAGATCCTGCTGATCTTCGCGCAGATGCAGCGTAATCTCGGTGCCGCGATCGGCCTTCTCGACCGGTTCGATGGCGTACTCGCCCGCCGCATCGCCGAGCATCGAGCATTCCCACTGCACGCCGGCGTCGGCGCCCAGACCGGCGCGACGGGTGCGCACCGTAACCTTGTCGGCGACGATGAAGGCGGAGTAGAAGCCGACCCCGAACTGGCCGATCAGATGCGCGTCCTTTTTCTGGTCACCGGTGAGCTGGCTGAAGAACTCGCGCGTGCCGGATTTGGCGATGGTGCCCAGATTGGTGATCACCTCGGCGCGATCCATGCCGATGCCGTTGTCGCTCACCGTCACCGTCTTGGCGGCCGCGTCAAAGGCGATGCGGATCTTCAGTTCACTGTCGCCCTCGAACAACTCGCCCTTGTCGAGCGCCTCGAAGCGCAGCTTGTCGCACGCATCGGAGGCGTTCGAGATCAGCTCGCGCAGGAAAATTTCGCGGTTGGAATACAGCGAGTGGATCATCAGGTGAAGCAGCTGCTTCACCTCCGCCTGGAAATTCATCTTTTCGGCCTGGGCGGCCTGAGCCTCGGACATATCAGGGTCTCCATGTGAACCGGTTTTGCATGCCCACGGAAGTGGGGACGCTTCCCCCTGATTTCAAGCCGTCCATGCAAAACGCCTCCCGAAGGAGGCGTTTTGTCGTGACGGGCGAGCGGTCGGGGTCAGTAGCGGAAACGGCCCACCAGCGTGTTCAGGTCACCCGACAGCTTTTCGAGCTTGCCGACCGCATCCACCGCGGTGCGCATCGACTGGCTGGTACCCTCGACCATCAGCGCGATCTGCTCGACCTGCTGGGCGATCACCGTGCTGGCCGCGCTCTGCTCGTTGGTGGCAGAGGCCACGTCGCAGATGCGCTCCAGCGCCACCCCGGTGCCCTCGCGGATTTCTCGCAAGGACGCCGAGGCGTCATCGACCAGCTTGACCCCGGAATCGACCTGATTGGACACCGCCTTCATCGCGGTGACCGCCCCGCTGGTGTCCTCCTGAATGCCGCTCAGCATCTCCTCGATCTGCACGGTGGCGCTGGCGGTGCGCTCGGCCAGGCCACGCACCTCGTCGGCCACCACCGCAAAACCGCGCCCCTGTTCGCCGGCGCGGGCGGCCTCGATCGCCGCGTTGAGCGCCAGCAGATTGGTCTGGGCCGCGATCTCCTTGATCACGTTGGCGATCGAGCCGATCTCGTTGGCCCGCCCGACCAGTTCTTCGATCTTGCTGGAGGCGGAATCCACCGTGGTCGCAATCCGGCGCATCTCGCCCGCCGCATTGCCGGCGCGCTGCTCGCCGCGCGCCGCGAGGTCGGCGGCGTTGGAGGAATTCTTCTCGGTTTCGCGGGCGCTGTCGGAGATGTGGCTGATGCTCACCGTCATCTCCTCGATGCCGGCGGCAATCGACGAGGTGGCATCGGATTGCGAGTGCGCCTTGTCCGCCACCTCGCGCGCCACACCGGCAATCTCGCGCGAGTTCTCGGCCACCGATTTCGCGCTGCGACCGATCTCGCTCATCATGTTGCGCAGCTGGGTCACGGTCTGCCCCAGCGTGCCGAGCAGACTGTCCTCTCCGCCGCGGTTGTCGATGGTGCCGCACAGATCGCCGCTCGCCACCGACTGCATCACCTTGACCGCGTAGGCCGGTTCGCCGCCAAGCTGCTGGACGATGCCGCGCACGATCAGCGCCGACAGCACGATCGTCACCACCAGCAAGACCACCACCACCGCCGCGGTCTGCATCAGGCTGGCCGAGAAAGCCTCGTCCACCGACGTGAAATAGATCCCCGCGCCATAGGCCCAGCCCCAGGGCTTGAAGGGCTTGACCTTGGAATGCTTCGCTTCCGGCTTGCCACCGGTGGTGCGCGGCCAGGAGTAGTCGATGCCCGCCGGCACGCCGGAGCGGGCCACCTGAGCAATCTCATCGAACAGGGCCACGCCGTTGGGGTCCTTCTTGCCCGCCATCGACTTGCCCTCGGTCTCCGGCTTGAGCGGCGAGAGCAGCGTGGTGGCATTGCCGTCGTAGACGAAGATGTAGTTCTTGCCGTCCTCGAAGCGAACCTGCCGCAGCATCGCCAGCGCCTGCGCCTGCGCGTCGGCACGGCTCAAGCTGCCCGCGGTTTCCAGTGCGTGAAAGTGTTCGAACACGAAGCCGGCGGTAGTCACCACATCGTCGACCCGCCGCATCTCGGACTCAATGAGCTGGGTGCGCGCGGTCCACAGCGACGAGCCGCCCAGCACCACCAGACTCACCACGGCGGCCACCACGAGCACACCGAGCCTGACCACCAGTCGGGTATTAAGCAACATGTCTGTCTCCGATCCCTTTATGTATTTTGTCTTATCGGGCTGCCGGCACGCGGGAGCGCATAAACGCCGTGACGTTTAACCTGACAGCTGGCAGGGTTATCGTCCTGGAGACATAAAACTTAAGTATTAGATCAAGACTATTTTCAGACCCTCAACCTTCTGTAACACATCAGCGATAGGCAACATCGAGGATTTCGATCTCGCGCGGCCCCGACGGGCTGGCAAAGCGCACCACGTCGCCCACCCGCGCCTTGAGCAGCGCGCGCGCCAGCGGGGAAATCCAGCTGATCTTGCCCTGGGTGGCATTGGCCTCGTCGACGCCGACGATCTGGTAGCGGTGCTCGCTCGCGCCGGCGTCGTCGCTAATCACCACCGTGGCGCCAAAGAACACCTGCTCCAGCCCGGCCTGATCGGCCGGATCGACCACCTGCGCGTTCTCCAGCCGCTTGATCAGAAAGCGGATGCGCCGGTCGATCTCGCGCAGTCGCTTTTTGCCGTAGATGTAGTCGCCGTTCTCGGAGCGGTCGCCATTGCCGGCCGCCCACGCCACCGTCTCGACCAGCTTGGGACGCTCGTCGCGCAGCAGGGCGTCCAGCTCGCGCTTGAGCGCGAGCCAACCCTCGCGCGTCATGTAGATCGGCCCGCCCGCCGCCGGACCGGCCGGCGCATCGGGCGCATCATCGTCTTCGTCGGAGGATTTGGTGAACGCCTTGCTCATGCGGCACTGCGCCTGTGATGGGATCAGGCGCTCATGCTAGCAGGGGTGGCGCGGTTCAGTGATAGATCGCCGGCTGGGTGAGCAGGCTGTGATAGTGGACGATCAACTCGTCAAAATCGCCCATCTCCTCGGAGCTCGCCAACTCGGCCAGCTCCGCCCGGAAGCGCCGCGCGGCGGCATCGCGAAACACGGTGCCACGCCCCAGCCGCTTGTCGATGACCTCGATGGCGTCAAAGCCGGGGAAGTCCACCACATACAGCACGGGGTTGTTGCATACGACTTGCATGGCGAGACTCCTTTTCAACCCGGCCCGGCCAGCGCCGGACCCGCTCGGGGCTCAGATCGGGGAACATTGCGTGATTTCAAGCGCTGGCAAGTTGTCATTCCCCATCTCACCGCATAACATAGCCCCGCCTCACCTCTTCTTACGGCGGCATTTCCGCCGGCTTGAGACACACCGGACGAACACGCAGCACAACAATGCAGGACGATTTCGAAGAATCCGCCGGCTGGGCGGCCGCGCTGGAGAGCCTCAGGACCGAGCACCGCGATCTGGACACCGCGATCGCCTCGCTGGCTGCCGACCCACCGGCTGACGAGCTGCTGCTGCGACGCCTCAAGAAGCGCAAGCTCGGCCTGAAGGACCGCATCGCCTATATGGAGCGCTTGCTCGACCCGCCCGAACCCGCCTGAGCGCGCCGCCCACATCATCAGGAAGTGCGAACACACGCACCGACAGGAGACATTCATGACGCAGCAGGACGAAGCCAACGCCAAAGCGGCCGAGCTTCCATTCCCCACCATCAACAACATCCGGGCGACCTCGCCGTTTGGCTGGTTTGCCCGCGCCTGGAGCGACCTCCGCGCCTGCCCGATCCCGAGCCTGTTCTACGGCTTCTGCTTCGCCGGCATGGGACTGCTGATCACCTTCGTGTTCGAGCATGCCTACGAATACACCTCCGGCCTGACTTCCGGCTTCCTGCTGCTCGGCCCCTTCCTGGCCATGGGGCTGTATGAAATCAGCCGCCGCCGCGAACTGGGCCAGTCGTGCAAATTGGCACCGACGATGGTGGTGTGGAAGCGCAACGCCGGCAACATCGGGGTGTTCGCAGTGGTGCTGGGGGTGGTGTTCCTGGTCTGGGCGCGCGCCTCGCTGGTGGTCTTTGCGCTGTTCTACAACAACGAAATGCCCAATCTGTCCGGCTTTCTGGAGCAGATCATCAAACTCGAGAACATCGAGTTCCTGACGGTCTACTTCATCATCGGCCTGATCTTCGCCACCATCGCCTTCGGCGTCAGCGTGGTCTCGATTCCGCTCATGCTCGACCGCAACCAGGACGCGGTCACCGCCATGCTGGCCAGCGCCGGCGCACTGATCCGCAATCCGTTCACGATGATGGCCTGGGCGGTAAGCATCGTGGTGATGACCGTGATCGGTTTTCTGACCTTTCACATCGGGCTGGTGATCGTGATGCCACTGGTCGGCCACGCCTCCTGGCACGCCTACCGCGACCTGATCGCGCCGCTACCGGGGCAGTAAGCGCGGGTCGATCTCCAGCACCACCGGCTGGTGGTCCGAGGCCGTGCTGTCAGCATCGTAGGCCACCCGCCGCACGGCCGGCACGGCAGCCTCAGACACAAAAAAATAGTCGCAGCAGTACGGCGCATCCGGCCAGTCCGCGCCATGCACCCCGACGCTGGGCGGGTGCGCCCGCTCCGGATGCAGGCAGCGCCAGGCGTCGTACCACGGCGCATTGCCCGCCTCGTCACCCGTCATTTCCCGCCAGTCGTCCGACCCCGGCGGACAGTTGAAATCACCACAAGCAATGGCCGCCAGCGGATTGGCCCGCTGCGCGAACGGCCCCGCCTTGCCCTGCGGCTGGCGCGGCAGTTGGGCGCGCGCCTCAGCCTCTTCTTGCAGCTGGCGTAGATACCCGATCTGCGCCCGCCGCTGAGTTGCTGCATAATATTCCAGATGGGTCGAAATCAAACGAATCGCCGCGCCGCCTGGCGCTCGCAGCACCGCCTCGATGGCCGTGCGCGGCATGCTCGGCGGGCCCGCCTCCGGCGGCCACGGCAAGCGGTGCTGGAACACCTGCTCGACGGTCAGGCGGCTGAGCATGAGATTGCCAAAGCGGCTGCGCACACCCGGCCCCCTTGCCACATCGACGGCGGGCGAAAACACCAGTTCATGCGCCGGAAAGGCCGCCGCCATCACCGCCAGCGCATCGTCATGGGGCGCGCCGGCCAGTTCGGGAAAATTGATCGCCACTTCCTGCAGACAGATGACATCCGCCGGCCCGAGCGCGTGCAAGGTGTCGAGGGTTCGTGACAAATTCACCTCCCCGTCAGCCCCGCGCCCCCACTGGATGTTCCAAGTAATGACACGCATCACGCATGCCTCCCGCCGGACATGAAAAAATTCACCTGCCCAACCATACCGCAAGTCGACGCCTCCCTCCGCACCGCCACGTCATGATCAAGCTGCCCTTCTTTCGCCTCGCTGCCGCGCCGCAACACCTCAGCCCGACCGACGGGCTGAACGGGCACGACCCGGTGGCGGCGCTGGAAGCCTGGCTGCAGGAGCTGCCCCCGCGTCTGCCGCTGACCCGCGCGCGCATGATCGGGGCGCGGCTCAAGGCGATGCGCGAGATCGCCTACCCGGTCCGCACCCGCCTCAAACTGCTCGAACTGATCGACGACGCGGCCCAACGGCTGTGCAGCGAGGTCGAGGCGCAACTCGATCTGGCCACCTTGCCCCTCCCGCCACGCATCCAGAATCTGCTCGTCGCCTCGCTGGGGATGCTCAAGCTGCTCTCCACCGCGCATCTCGATCTGGCGATGCAGATCAGCCGACGCTGGGTGGTCTTCGGCTTTGCCAAACCGCTGCGCCTGACGCTTCTGCGTGGCGCCCGGATCGCGGCGCGCCGGCTCGAACTGGCGCATCGCGCCTACACGCTCGGCAGCAGCTCCACCTGGAAACAGCTCTACACCTTCCACGCGATGGCGCGCGAGCGCGGCTGCGCGGCCGACCCCCCCAATGGCGGCGGGCTGGCGCTGTCGATCGAGCACACCTACGCCCATGCCCTGCTGCTGTCGGCCTTCGACCCGACCAGCATCCCGGCCGGTGATCTCGACCGCCTGCGCTTCTACTTGCAGCGCCATGTCCGTCAGTGCCATTTCTTTCAGGCGGGCGACGCCGCCGAATCGCTTCAGGGGCAGGCGCAGGGGCTGTTCGTGGTCTCATCCGGCGGCCATCCGCCGGTGGCGCTCACCCGTTTCCGTCATCCGCTTCAGGCGCATCACTGGCTGCTCGACGCGCGCGAACTGCTGACCAAGCTGCAAGGGCAGATCGACGGCCTGCGCCTGGGCGTGGTACCGGCCCGCCTCGGCCTGCCCATCGCCGCCCGTCAGACGCGTTACGTGACGATGCTCGAAGCCATGTACGACCACTGGAACGCTCCGCGCTCGCGCGCCCATGGTCGCTCTCATTTTCTGCCGCGCGCCGATCTGGTCACCGGCTTCGAGGCGATTGGCCAGTTCATCGACGACATTGCCCGTCAACACCGCAACGGCACCATCCCGCCGGCGACCCTGCTCGAGGCGCACGGCAGTGAATGGGGCATCATCGACGAGAGCCCCGGCGGCTTCGGGCTGCGCTACGTGCGCGGCCAGGCCGAGCAGGCGCGGGTGGGCGAGGTGGTGGCGTTGCGCCCGCGCGAACGCGTCAGCGTGCTCCTGTGCGCCATCCGCCGGGCGGTCAATCGGGGCGCCAGCGATTTCGATCTGGGCATCGAGCTGATCGCCCCCTCGGCCATTCCAGTGCGCATTGCCTTGCGTATCGCGGGCGAAAAATCCGTGCGCGAGATCCCCGTCCTGCTGCTCCCGCGAGTCCCCTCGCTGGGCGGCCGGCCGGGTCTGCTGGCCGCGATTGGTGATGCTCCGCCGGGCACCCTGGTGGCGCTGCAGCAACACGGCCAGCGCCTCACCCTCAGAACCGGCATCGCCACCGAAAAGCTGCTCAGCCACGAACTGATCCCGCTGTCCCGCGCCTGACCGCCCGCCCGCTGGCTGCGCACTCGATCGCCAAGGTAGGATACCGGCGTCGAAGCCTCTCCCCCATCGCGCGGCCCCGCCGCTCCGTCAGGCGCCTGGATGCACACCCACGGACATCACCCACATCACACTCATGGCCACAATGGCCGACGCACGACGCTCCTCTTCGCGCTGACGCTGACGCTCGGCTACGCCGCGATCGAGGCGCTGGCCGGCTGGTGGGCCGGTTCGCTGGCCCTGCTCGGCGACGCCGGTCACATGCTCACCGACAGCGTCGCGCTGGCGCTGGCCGCCTTTGCCGCCTGGCTGGCGGTGCGCCCGGCCGGTCCGCGTCTGACCTACGGTCTGGGCCGCATCGAAGCACTGGCCGCCCTCGCCAACAGCCTGCTGATGCTGGCGGTGGTGGTCGCCATCTGCTGGCACGCGGTCGGCCGCCTGCTGAGCCCCCAGCCGGTGGCCGGCGGGACGGTGACGGTGGTGGCCCTGATCGGGCTGGGGGTGAATCTGCTCGCGGCCTGGCTGCTCAGCCGCCATGGCTCGGACCTCAACACCCGCGCCGCGCTGCTGCATGTGATCGGCGACCTGCTCGGCTCGGTGGCCGCGCTGGTGTCGGGCATCGTCATTCAATGGACCGGCTGGATGCCGATCGACCCCCTGCTGTCGATGCTCATCTGCGGGCTGATCCTGGCCTCGACCCTCGGCCTGCTGCGGCAGGTCTTCAATACCCTGCTCGACGGCGCGCCAGACGCCCTGTCGGTGGACGAGGTCGGCCGCAGCATGGCCGCAATCGAGGGGGTCACCTCGATTCACGACCTGCACATCTGGAGCCTGGGCGCCAACCGCACCGCCCTGTCGGCGCATGTGGTGGTGAACGATGCCCGCCACTGGCCGGCGGTACTGGCCGCGCTGCAAGCTCACCTCGCCCAGCGCTTCGGTATCGACCACTGCACCTTGCAGCCCGAACTGCCGCACAGCGCCCCGATCGTCTTCAAACGTAGCCTGCAGCGCCCTGCTGACTAAAGACGCCCGCGCCGATGCCGATAGCACAGCCATGCAACCGTCCGGAATTGGCTTGACTCACCATGCACAGCGCCCATGAAATCCTCGCCTCGGTCGAAGGCCTCAAAAGCCTGCCGGCGGTCTATCACCGCGTCCGCGACGAGCTGGAATCTCCCAAGGGTTCGCTGACCGAGATCGCCAAGCTGCTCACCTACGACGGTGCAATGAGCGCCCGCCTGCTGCAGGTGGTCAACAGCCCGCTGTACGGCTTTACCGGTCAGGTCGACGACCTGATGCGCGCGGTCCAGCTGCTCGGCATGCAGCAGGTGCACGATCTGGTGCTCACCGTGGCGGTCGCCGAAGTCTTCGACGGCGTCAAAACCGATCACATGGACATGCGCAAATACTGGCGGCTGTCGGTCCTGCGCGCCCTGTCGGCACGGGTCACCGCGCGCCGCTGCGGGATGCTCGACTCCGGCCGCATGTTCCTGATCGGGCTGCTCGCCGATCTGGGCCATCTGGTGCTCTACCTCACCCTGCCCGAGGCCGCCGAGGCGGCCCAGCGCGAGGCCGACCAGACCGGCACGCCATTGCACGAGATCGAGCGCCGAACGATTGGCGCCGACTACGCCGAGGTGGGCTGCGCCCTGCTGGACAACTGGCGCCTGCCACGCAACTTCTCCCCCATCGTCGGCGGACAGTACGCGCCGGTCACCGCCGGTCAGCACAGCTTCGAGGCGGCGATCCTCTATCTGGCCAACCGCATCACCCATGCCGACCGGCGCGGCATCTCCAGCCAGGACGCGGCCGCCACGGTCGATTCCGGGGTCTGGGCGCAGCTCGACCTGTTGCCCGAATCGCTGAGCGAAATCCGCGAAGAGGCCGAACTCAATCTGGCCGCCGCGATCGCCCTGTTCTTCCCGCGCCTGCACAACTGACCTCACAACGCGCCGACACCCCCGGCGCTTGACCGGTGGATCGGCGCGCACCTGTCTGCCGCCCTGACAAGCCTCGATCTGCGGCCCAGGTATCGGCCCGCGCCGCACCCTTGAATTGTTCAAACCAACCGGCAGGTTGACGCAAAAAATCTTCACTCTCCAACGCGGCCTGCACGTTCGGCAAAAGGACTTCTACGGCGCTCTCAAGTCATTGCCTCAAGCGCCTGATTTTTCGATATTTCCCTTGTGCAAGCCCAAAACATGGACTACTACATGTAGTAGCAATCAGCCGGACAACCCTACAATGCAATTTCATAACATATTGTTTTTTATAGTTTTTATATTTTTGCTTTTCTCGATTCATGGGGTTATGCTGAACGCCATCCGCACGCCGCCGAAAACACGCATGAGGGACGAGACAAAACCATGAGCAAAGCCACCCACACCGAACAAAAAACCACTGCCGACGCCTCCAATCTGCAAGCTCAGGAGATCTCCGGCGAAGTGCTGGTCGAGAAATACGCCAAGGGCGACGAAGCCAGCGTCGAGGCGGTACGCCGCCGCGTGGCCCGCGCGCTGGCCGCCATCGAGCCCGAAGACCGCCGCGCCCACTGGGAGGCCAAGTTCTACGAGGCTCAGGAGCACGGCTTCATCCCCGCCGGTCGCATCAACTCCGCCGCCGGCACCAAGCTGCAAGCCACCCTCATCAACTGCTTCGTCCAGCCGGTGGGCGATTCGGTGACCGAATCCATCGACGGTCGCCCCGGCATCTACACCGCGCTGGCGCAGGCCGCCGAGACCATGCGCCGCGGCGGCGGGGT
>JAGRFO010000097.1 GCA_020446005.1 Rhodocyclaceae bacterium
GGGTCCCAGTTGACCAGCCGCTTGCCGCGGTAGATCAGCCCTTCGTTGTAGAGCCGGACGAAGGTGGCGGTGACCGTCTGCGACAGCCCCTCGTCCATGGTGAAGCGTTCGCGCTGCCAGTCCGGGCTGGTGCCCAGGCGACGCATCTGGGCGGTGATGGTGCCGCCGGAGTAGGCCTTCCACTCCCACACTTTGTCGAGGAACTTCTCGCGGCCGAGGTCGTGCCGGCTGATCCCTTGCGCGTCGAGCTGGCGCTCGACCACGATCTGGGTGGCGATGCCGGCGTGGTCGCAGCCCGGCTGCCACAAGGTGTTGTCGCCACGCATGCGGTGATAGCGGGTCAGCGCGTCCATCAGGGTCTGGTTGAAGCCGTGGCCCATGTGCAGCGTGCCGGTGACGTTGGGCGGCGGGAGCTGGATACAGAAGGCGTCCGTGGCGGGCTTGGCGGTGTCGAGGCCGGCGGCGAAGTAGCCGCGCGACTCCCATTCGGGGTACCAGCGGCGTTCGATGTCCGCTGGCTCAAAGCTTTTGGCCAGTTCCATGGTGTTCCGAGAAGGCAAGAATTGGGGGTGGGGCGAATCGCGCATTATAGCGGAGCGATCCGCCCTGAACGCGGGTCAATGCCACACCGCTCAGCGCGCGCGCGGATCGTTGGCGTCGAGCAGTTGCGAGATTTCCTGCGAGATGTCCGACAGCAGGGTGCTGCGCATGTGGGCGTGGATTTCGTCGCGCAGGCCGTCCTTGACCGATTCCATGACCTGATCGAGCAGTTCGGGGAGTTCGTTGTGCAGCCACGCATCGACCCGCCGGTTGATGATCGCGTCGAGCTCGATGAGCTGTTCGACATAGTTGGCGGGTACGTCGCCGGCTGGCGCGGCCACCGCCGGGTCCACCTCCAGCGGAAGAGGCTGGGTGGCGGTGTTGGCGTCCTCGACCACTTCGGTGAGTACCGGCAGATCGCCGTCCGGGTCGGTCGCGCCGCGATGGCGCTGAAGCAGGGCGTCGGCCTGGTCGAGCACCCGGTCGGCGCTTTCGGTTTCGGGCAGGAAGATGAAGGGGTTCCGGAACGGGTTTTTGTAGAAGCTCATCTCATCCCCGCCTCATGTTGTGCGGCGTCGGGGCGAAGCCCTGCGCCGCGTAGTGGCGCCAGCGCTCGCGCGCCGGCTGGCGGTGATGCTCTTCGGCGCCGACCACTTCGACCACCATCTTGAACTGCTCGAAGCGCGGTGGCAGGGCGGGCGCCAGATTGATCAGCACGTCGTCGTGCGGCCAGTCGCCGTCGGGCGTCGAGGTGGTCAGCGTGACCGGGGTTTCGCCGGCCAGCGGTGACGTGCTCGGCACATGGGGGACAAAGCCGGTTGGCGGGTCGGTCCACAGCAAGGCGTCGAGGGTCCGCGCGTGCTCCGCGTCGGGCAGCAGCACCGTGACCTTGCGGCCGGCGCCGAAGGCCTTGGCGGTGAGACGGCAGGTGGCGCCGAGGAGATCGTGCGCGTTGTGGTAGAAGTGGACCTCGGTCACGTTCAGCGCGCCGCGCGGGCGATCAGGAACTCGCACAGCAGCGGCACCGGCCGCCCGGTGGCGCCCTTGGCGTCGCCCGACACCCAGGCGGTGCCGGCGATGTCGAGGTGCGCCCAGGTGTAGTTCTGGGTGAAGCGCGACAGGAAGGCGGCGGCGGTGATCGACCCGGCGGTGCGCCCGCCGATGTTGGCCATGTCGGCGAAGTTGCTCTTGAGCAGCTCCTGGTAGTCGTCCCACAGCGGCAGTTGCCACAGCCGGTCGCCGCTGCGTTCGCCGGTGTCGAGCAGTTCGCGGGCGAGGGTATCGTCGTTGGCGAGCAGGCCGCTGGGGATTTTGCCCAGCGCGATGATGACCGCGCCGGTGAGGGTGGCGATGTCGATCACGCAGGCCGGCTTGAAACGTTCGGCGTAAGTGAGCGCGTCGCACAGGATCAGCCGGCCCTCGGCGTCGGTGTTGAGGATTTCGATGGTCTGGCCGGACAGCGAGGTGACCACGTCGCCGGGCCGGGTGGCGCCGCCCCCGGGCATGTTCTCGGTGGCCGGGACGATGCCCACCACGTTGATCGGCAGGGCCATCTGCGCCGCCGCCTTGAGCGTGCCGAACACGCTCGCCGCGCCGCACATGTCGTACTTCATCTCGTCCATCTCGGCAGCCGGCTTGAGCGAGATGCCGCCGGTGTCGAAAGTGACGCCCTTGCCGACCAGCACCACCGGCGCGTCCTTGGCCTTGCCGCCGGTGTATTCCATGACGATCAGCTTGGGCGGGGTGTGGGCGCCGCGGGCCACCGACAGCAGCGCGCCCATGCCGAGCTTTTCCATCTGCGCGGTGTCGAGCACGCTGACCTTGAGCTTGAAATCCTTGCCCAGCGCCTTGGCGGTGTCGGCCAGGTAGGTGGGCGAGCACACGTTGGCGGGGAGGTTGCCCAGATCGCGCGCCAGCGCCATGCCCTCGGCAATCGCCGCGCCCTGCGCGATGGCATTCTTGAGGTCTGCGCTGGCTTTGTCCGCGACCAGAAACTGGACCTTGCCGACCCCCCGGGATTTTTTCGGCGCTTCTTTGCGCGGCGCGTTGAAGCGGTAGGCGGCGCTGGCGATCAGCCGCGCGGCCTGTTGCAGGCGCCAGGCCAGATCGCGGCCGGGGATGTCGATGTCGGCCAGGCACACCGTGGCGTCCTTGGCGGACAGACCGGCGAGCGCCTTGCCGGCGGCGGCGAGGGCGTCGCGATAGGCCTTGTCGTTGAGCGCGTCGGGCGCGCCGAGGCTGACCACCAGCACGCGTTCGGCGGCCACCCCGGGGAGCAGCGGCAGCATCAGCGTGCTCCCGGCCTTGTCGTCCAGATCGCCGCGCGAGAGCAGGCCGGTCAGCGCGCCGCCCGCCGCTGCGTCGAGCGCCTGGGCCGCGCCGCTGAGGCTGCCGTCGCCAAACGCGCCGACCACGATGCAGCCACGCTTGAGGTTCTCGGGGGTGCCGCTCTTTATGGTAAATTCCACGTGCTGTTCCTCTGGATGACGCGTCAATCAATAGTTTGCCGATTATGGCCCGTCCGTCAGGAGCCGTCAAAATGCCCCCAACCATTCTCCCGTCATTCGCGCGATGATCTTTCTGCGCGCTGCCCAGCGTGAATTTGCCCATACCGCGATCGCGGTATTCGTCGCCCTGTTCGCCATTCTGGTGACCACCGTCCTGATCCGTTTGCTCGGGCAGGCGGCGGGGGGGCGCGTGCCTTCCGACGCGGTGCTGGCGCTGATCGGTTTCGGCGCGTTGGCGCAGTTGCCGATCGTGCTGTCGCTGACGGTGTTCGTCGCCATCCTGATGTCGTTGTCGCGCAGCTACCGCGATTCCGAAATGGTGGTGTGGTTCTCCTCCGGAGTGCCGCTGACCCGCTGGGTGCGGCCGGTGCTGCGCTTTGCGTTGCCGGTGGTGGTGGTGATCGCCGGGGTGACGCTGGTGCTGGCGCCGTGGGCGCAGTTCAAGAGCGTGGAGTACCGCGAGCGGCTCAATAACCAGGACGACGCGGCGCGCGTGGCGCCGGGGGTGTTCCGCGAATCCTCCGGCGCGCAGCGGGTGTTCTTCGTGGAGGTCGGCGCGGGCGAGGACGGGCGGGTGCGCAACGTTTTCGTCAGTTCGATGCGCGACGGCAAGCTCGGCGTGATGGTGGCCGAGGAGGGCTTCCTCGAAACCCGTGATCATGGTCAGCGTTTCGTGGTGCTCGAACGCGGGCGGCGCTACGAGGGCACCCCCGGCCAGCCCGACTACCGGGTGATGCGCTTCGAGCGCTACGCGGTGCGTCTCGAATCGGCCGCCGCGCGCGACCTGCCGATGCGCACCCGCATGCTCACCCTGAGCGAACTGCTCAAGGCCCCGACGCCGGGCAATCTCGGCGAACTTGCCTCGCGCATCGGCGTGCCGCTGGCGGCGCTGATCCTGTCGCTGCTGGCGATTCCGCTGTCCTTCGTCAACCCGCGCGCGGGGCGCACCAACAACCTCATCGTGGCGATCCTCACCTACCTGATCTACAGCAATATCATCAGCGTCTGCCAGGCGTGGATCGCGCAGGAAAAGATCAGTTTCGCGGTGGGCGCGCTGGCCCCGCATGTGGCGATGGCGGCGGTCCTGGCGCTGATGTTCCATCACCGTCTGGCGATTGTCTCGCCCTGGCGTCGGCGGGCCGCCTGATGCATACCCTGCGCCGCTACATCGCGCGCGAAGTGATCGGCGCCACCTTGATGGTGCTGCTGGCCTTCCTGGGCCTGTTCGCCTTCTTCGACTTCATCAACGAACTCGACAGCATCGGCAAGGACGGCTACCAGCTGCATCACGCGCTGGTCTATGTGGCGCTGATCCTGCCCGGCCGGGTGTATGAACTGATGCCCATCGCGGTGCTGATCGGCACCCTGTACGCGCTCACTACGCTGGCGCGGCATTCCGAAATCACGGTGATGCGCGCCTCCGGGCTGTCGACCGCGCGCCTGCTCGGGCTGCTGTCGTTTGTTGGTGTGCTGTTCGTGATGCTGACCTTCGTGTTCGGCGAATACATCGCGCCGCCGGCCGAGAAAGCCGCCCAGCAGTGGCGCCTGACCGCCACCGGGTCGAGCGTCTCCAATGAGCTGCGCTCCGGCCTGTGGGTGCGCGACGGGCAGCGCTTCATCAACGTGCGCACCCTGACCCCGGAGCGCACCATGGTCGGCGTGCGCATCTACGAATTCGACGGCGCGCTGGCGCTGCGCACCATCAGCTACGCCCAGCACGGCGAATACAAGGCAGGGGTAGGCTGGCAGCTGAGCGACATCGCGCAGACCGTGTTCGAGGACGAGCGCACCCGCATCGAGCGTCTGCCCACCCTGAGTTGGGCCTCGGAGCTGACGCCGGAGGTGCTGAGCGTGCTGATGGTGACCCCGGAGCGCATGTCGGTGACCACCCTGTACACTTACCTGCGCCACCTCGCCGACAACAACCAGAAGACCGATCGCTACGAGATCGCGCTGTGGAAGAAGCTGGTCTATCCCTTCGCGGTGCTGGTGATGATGGCGCTGGCGCTGCCCTTCGCCTACAGCCACGACCGCATGGGCGGGGTCAGCGTCAAGGTGTTCGCCGGCATCATGCTGGGGGTCGCCTTCCATCTGCTCAACGGCCTGTTCTCGAATCTCGGGGTGATCAACGCCTGGCCGGCGGTGGTGGCCGCGCTGGCGCCGAGCGCGCTGTTCTTGCTCGCCGCCGGCGGCATGCTCTACTGGGTCGAGCGGCGCTAGGCGGGCGGACTTTTTCGGCCCCCGCGCCGAATTCTGACCCCTTTCTCCTTACAAATTTGCACGGCGCGCTATGGACTTTTTGCAGCGCAAAATATCTACTTTCCAGTGTGTTGAATGCGGGGTCGCGCGAACCACCCCGCCAGAACGAATTTGCGGAGAAAAACATGACTACAAGGCGCGTCGGCAGGGTGCTGGCGTTGCTGTTGGCGGTGATCGCGACAGCCCCCGTGGCGGCCAGGGCGGCCGCTTTCGGTTTCGATCAGGTCGTCGCCAAGGCGCGCGAGCGCGCGGGGCAGTCCTATCAGGCGCCGGCCGAAGTGCCGGAGTTCATGCGCAAGCTCAGCTACGACGAGTTCCGCAGCATCCGCTTCGATCCGCAGAAGAGCCTGTGGCGGGATTCGGGCTCGAAGTTTGAAGTCATGCTGATGGCGCCGGGGCTGTTTTTCCGCGCGCCGGTGGCGATCAACATCATCGACAGCGACGGCGTGCAGCGTTTGCCGTTTCGCAAGGATGTGTTTCAGGTCGACAACCCCGAGCTGGCGCGCAAGCTGCCGGCCGATCTGGGCTATGCCGGCTTCAAACTGACCTTTCCGATCAATGCCCGCGGGGTCAGCGACCAGTTTCTGGTGTTCGCCGGGGCGAGCTATTTTCGCGGCGTGGGCAAGGGCGACGTGTTTGGCCTGTCCTCGCGCGGCGCGGCGATCGACACCGGGCTGATGTCGGGCGAGGAGTTCCCCGATTTCGTCGAATTCTGGCTGGAGCGGCCGTCCAAGTCGGCCAACGCGATACGCCTCTACGCCTTGCTCGACAGCAAACGCATGACCGGCGCCTACCAGTTCAGCGTGTATCCCGGTCAGCCGACGCAGATCGACGTCAAGGCCGAGCTGTTCACCCGCAAGCCGATCGAACTGCTCGGCGTGGCGCCGCTCACCAGCATGTTCTTCTACGGCGAAAACACCACCCGCCCGCAAGGCGAGTGGCGCCCCGAGGTGCACGACTCCGACGGACTGCTGATTTTCAACGGCAGTGGCGAGTGGCTGTGGAATCCGCTGATGAATCCGCTGGGCCTCAACATGCAGGCCTTCAGCGTCGACAACGTGCGCGGTTTCGGCCTCATGCAGCGCGACCAGGCCTTTGCCAGCTATCACGATACCGAGGCGCACTATCACCGTCGACCGAGCGCCTGGGTGATGCCGCAAGGCGATTGGGGCAAGGGCCGGATCGTGCTGGTCGAGATTCCGACCCGCGACGAGACCAATGACAACATGGTGGCCTTCTGGTCGCCGCCCGGCCCGGTGGCCGCCGGCCAGCGTCTGGCCTTCGACTACCGGCTGGTCTTTGGCAACCAGAGTGTTGCCCGCGAGCGGTTGGCGCGGACGGTGGACAGCTTTGTCGGGCGGGGCGACCTGATCGGCGGCGGCAACGTGGCGGGGGCCTATCGGGTGGTGGTCGATTTCGCCGGTCCGCCGCTCGATGCCCTGCGCGCCAATGCGCCGGTCAACGCCGACGTGTCGGCCCAGGAAGGCGGCGAGGTGCTCGAGCATTTCGTGACCTACATCGAAGCGGCCAAGCGCTGGCGGCTGTCGATTCTGGCTCGCCCGGCCGAAGACAAGCCGCTCGCCCTGCGCGCCGCCCTGCGTCTGGAAGGCCAGACGCTGACCGAAACCTGGACCTACACCTTGCCCTCGAAAAACGCCCTCACCGGCGAGGCGCGATGACGACGCCCGGCGGTGTGCGCCTGCCCCTGCTGATGCGGGCGCTTGGCTATTTGCGCCTGAGCGGGGTGGACGAGGCCGGCTGTTGCCGTGAACTGCAGCGGCTGGCCGGGGAATTGGCGCAACTGACGCCCGACGAGGCGGCGTCCGCCGCGGCGCAAGACGCGCTCTGGCAGGCCTTTGTGGCCCGCGCGGCGTCATTGGCCGCTGCCGATGCGGATCACGCAGCGCTGGCGCACTTGCCGCTCAAGCGCGGTTCGATCGGGTATCCGGGGTTCGGCGCGTGAGCGCTGCCGGCGGCGTCGCCTCGTGCGGCTGGTACGCCAGCGCCCGCCGGCGGCGCTGGTTGCTGGCGGCGCTGGTGGCGCTCCAGACCGCCGGGGCGTGCTACGCCATGCTCGGGGTCTTGCCCTATCACGGCAGCACCGGGCTGGAGCGGGCGATCGTGGCGGTGGCGGCGATCCTGTTTGGCTGGATTTCAGCCGGTTTCTGGACGGCCCTCTTCGGCTTCGTGATCCGTCGGCGCGGCGGCGACCCCCTCAGCCCCGGCGCGCGCTTTCCCGATGCGCGCTTGCAGTCGGTGGCGCTGGCGCCGACCGCGATCGTCTTTCCGATCTATCACGAAGATGTGCAGCGCACCCTCGCCGGTTTGCGCGCCACCTGGCGGGATGCCGAACGTACCGGTCAGATCGGCCATTTCACCTTCTTCGTGCTCTCCGACAGCCGCAATCCGGCGATCTGGCTGCGCGAGCGTGAGGCCTGTCAGCGGGTGCGCGACGAACTCGGCGCGCAGTGCCGGCTCTACTACCGTCGGCGGGCGATCAACCTCAACCGCAAGACCGGCAATGTGGCCGATTTCCTGCGCCGCTGGGGGCGTCACTTCCGCTACATGATCGTGATGGACGCCGACAGCGTGATGCAGGGCGCCGCGCTGGTGCGGATGGTGCGCGTGATGCAGTCCGACCCGGTGATCGGCATCCTGCAGAGCGCGCCGACCCTGATCAACGCGGTCTCCGCCCACGCCCGCATTCAGCAATTTGCGACCCGGCTGTACGGCCCGCTGTTTACCGACGGCCTGGCCACGCTGCAACTGGGTGAGGCGGTGTTCTGGGGGCATAACGCGATCATCCGGGTCGATGCCTTCATGCGGCACTGCGGGCTGCGGCATCTGCGCGGCTGGGGCTTCCTGCGCGGTGCAGTGCTCAGTCACGACTTTGTCGAGGCGGCCTGTATCCGTCGCGCCGGCTACGAGGTGTGGCTGGATCCGTCACTTGAGGGCAGTTACGAGGAATCCCCGCCGACTCTCGTCGATGAGCTCGAACGCGACCGCCGCTGGGCGCACGGCAACCTGCAGCACCTGTACTTCCTGTTCCGGCGCGGGGTGGCCGGCGCGCACCGGATGGCCTTTGCCAACGGCATCATGGCCTACCTGGCCTCGGCGCTGTGGTTTGCCTATCTGGTGATGATCACCTTCGAGCTGGCGCAGTTCACGCTGCGCCCGATCGAGTACTTTCCCAACCCGAACAGCCCGTTTCCGGTGTGGCCCGAGTGGCAGCCGCAATGGGCCATCAACCTCGCGGCGGGCACGGTGTTCGTGCTCTTCGCGCCCAAATTGTTGGCACTGGTCGACGTGGCCTGCGACCCGCCGCGGCGGGTCGCGATGGGCGGTCTGCTTCGGATTACGCTCGGGATGTTGCTCGAAATGCTGGTCTCGATCCTGCTCTCGCCGATCCGCATGCTCAGCCATACCCGCTACGTGCTGGTGACCCTGCTCAACATCTCGGTGCGCTGGGCCGGGCAGAACCGCACCGACGAAACCGGCTGGCTGCACGCCTTCATCCACCATGCCCCCGGCGCCCTGCTGGCACTGGGCTGGGCCGGGTTTGCCTACTGGCTGCAGCCCCTGTTCTTTTACTGGTCGCTGCCGATCGCGGTGCCGCTGGTGCTGGCCGCGCCGGTGTCGGTCTGGTTGAGCCGATTTGGCAGCGGCCGGGCCTTGCGTCGGGCGCGGCTGCTGCTGATCGCCGACGAAACCGATCCGCCGGCCGTGGTGCAAGACCTCCAGGCCGCGCCCGCGCTGGCGCCCTCTACGGGACTGTCCGCTTTCGAAGCGGCGGTGATCGATCCGCAGCGCAACCGTTTTCATGTTGCCCTGGCGCATCCCCGCCGCGATACGACGATGCGTCAGCAGCGCCGCCAGATGCTGGTCGAACGCGCGCTGGCGGACGGCGCGAGTGCCTTGTCGGCGGCCGAGCAGGCGTGGCTGGTGGATGATGGCCGGGCGCTGGCGGAGTTGCACGATGCGGTCTGGCGCGCCCCGCACGACAGCCGCTGGCATGCTCGCGTCGAGACGGCGAGTCGCGCTGGCGTGGTGTGATTTTTTGGGCACGCCAAAACAGAAACGGGACCTTCGCGGTCCCGTTTCTGTGAGCGCCGAGGCGCGATGTTCAGCCTTGACGGCGGGTCAGCTTTTCCTTGATCCGTGCCGACTTGCCGGTGCGGCCGCGCAGGTAGTAGAGCTTGGCGCGACGCACATCGCCGCGACGCTTCACTTCAATCGAGGCGACCAGCGGGGAGTAGGTCTGGAAAGTCCGCTCGACGCCTTCGCCGGAGGACATCTTGCGCACGATGAAGGACGAGTTGAGGCCGCGGTTGCGCTTGGCGATGACCACGCCTTCGTAGGCCTGGAGGCGGTCACGGTTGCCTTCGCTGACCTTGACCTGAACCACCACCGTGTCGCCGGGGGCGAAGTCGGGGATGGTCTTGTTTTCGGACAAACGAGCGATTTCTTCCTGCTCGAGTTGGGCGATCAGATTCATTGCGTACTCCTGTATCAATTTCGTCTATGGCCGTTGGCCTTCCGTGCAGAGCAGATCGCCATCTGATGCGCGGTTTTGTTGTTGAGCCTGGCGGTCGCGAAGGCCGTTCAGTCTCGCATGTGGTCCTGCCTGAATTCCTCGAGCAGGGCCATTTCTTCGCAGTTGGGCGGGCGCTGCGCGAGCAGTTCCGGACGCTTCAACCACGTGTGCCCCAGCGCCATCTTCAGACGCCAGCGGCGGATTCTCTCATGATCGCCCGACAAAAGCACGTCGGGCACGGCACACCCATTTTCATCGACCTCGGGGCGGGTGTAATGCGGACAGTCGAGCAGGCCATCCACAAACGAATCTTCCACCGCCGAATCGGCATCGCCCAGCGCGCCGGGCAGTTGGCGGATGATCGCATCGAGCAGCATCATCGCCGGCAATTCACCGCCGGAGACGACAAAGTCGCCCAGCGAAATTTCCTCATCCACCCGGGCATCGATCAGCCGTTGATCGACGCCCTCGTAACGTCCGCACAGCAAGGTCAGCGCCGGTGCCTGGAGCAGTTCCATCACTTTCGCGTGATCGAGCACGCGCCCCTGCGGTGACAGATGCACCACTTTGGCGGCGACCCCGCCGGCGCTGCGTTGCGCGGCTGCGACGGCATCCAGCGCGGCGGCCAGGGGCGCAGCACGCATCACCATGCCGGGACCGCCGCCGTAGGGTCGGTCATCCACCGTGCGATGCGCGTCGAGCGTGTAATCGCGCGGATTCCAGCACTGCAACTGGTACAGCCCGCGCTCCAGCGCACGCCGGCTGATGCCGCTGGTGGTGAGCGCCGCGAACATCTCCGGAAACAGGGTCAGCACATCGAAACGACGTATGTCGTGTTCGGGCGCCACGCGACTTACCAGTCCTTTTGCCACAGCACCTGAATCCGCCCTGCGCCGGGGTCAACCTCGGGCACGTAGGCGGGCACGAAGGGAATCAGGTGGGTCAGCGTGCCGTCGCTGACTTCAAGCACGTCGTGTGCGCCGGCCGACAGCAGCGTGGTGACGGTGCCCAGCGTCTCGCCCTCGGTGTTGAAGACCTGCAGGCCGATCAGGTCCGCCCAGTAGTATTCGTCGCGGGCGGTGGCCGGCATGGCTTCGCGGGGTGCGGCGATGTAGTGCCCCTGCAAGGTCTCCGCAGCGGTTCGGTCAGTGATGCCTTCAAACGCCGCGACCAAGCCTTTGCCGTGTTGCCGGCAGCCGCGCAATGCGCGGGCCTGCCAAGTGGCGTCGGGCGCGTTGTCGTCGGGGTTGAGCCACCACTGGGGCATGCGCTTCCATGACAGCGGGTCGTCGCCGAAGGGGTGGATCTTGACCCAGCCCTGAACGCCAAAAGGCGCGACGATGCGCCCCATGACGATCATGCGATGCTGCGCCGATCAGGCGGCGACTTTGGCGGCCTGCTTGACCAGACGGGCGACCGTCGGCGACAGCTGGGCGCCATTGTTTTTCCAGTGATCGAGGCGCTCGGTGTCAACCACCAGACCGGTCTCGCTCTCGGCGGCCATCGGGTTGTAGAAGCCGACGCGCTCGATGAAGCGGCCGTCGCGGCGATTGCGCGAGTCGGCGGCGACGATGTTGTAGAAGGGGCGCTTCTTGGCGCC
>JAGRFO010000098.1:0-3160 GCA_020446005.1 Rhodocyclaceae bacterium
TTGCCGCGCGCCACGGCGCGGGCGACGAAGGGGTAGGCGACGAGGTGTTCGAGTTGCAGGCGCACGTTTTCTTCCACGATGAGGTTGTGGCGACGGCCCGGGTCGGGCGGTTCGTCGGCGGTCAGGCGCTGATCCACGCGGGCGGCCGCCTCGCGCGCGCTGTTGAGCCAGATCGGCACGTACTGGTCGTGCTCGCTGGCCTGCTCCAGCGCGAGGATGCCGCCGCAGCCGTAGTGGCCGCAGATGACGATGTCGGGGATGTTGAGGTGGTTGATCGAGAATTCGAGCACCGCGGAGAGGTTCCAGTCGGCGCCGGCGACGATGTTGGCGACGTTGCGGTGGACGAAGATCTCGCCGGGGCGGGTCTGGGTGATGGTATTGACCGGCACGCGCGAGTCGGAGCAGCCGATCCACAGCACCGTCGGGTGCTGCGCCTTGGCCAGCTCGGCGAAGTAGTCGCGCTCGCGTTCGAACACGGTGTCGACGAAACGCCGGTTGCCCTTGAGCAAGTCGTTGATCATTCACACCTCCCCGCGGTGCCCGCAGACCTAGGCGTAGCGGCGGATATCGTCGATCACCTTGCCGTCGTTGGGCAGTGTGCCCGCCGCGCAGAAGGCGACCTCGCCGCGCAGCTTGGTGTGCTCGCGCAGGCTGGCGATCAGCCCTGCGCGCAAGCTCTCGTCGGTGGCGGCTTCGCATTGCAGCGTCATGCGGTCGGTCATGTCCGGGTTGTCGACCACCAGACGCGCCCGCGCGACCGCGGGATGGGCCCTGAGCACCGCGGCGATCTGGCCGGGATGGACGAACATGCCCTTGACCTTGGTGGTCTGGTCGGCGCGTCCGAGCCAGCCCCGGATGCGTGCGTTGGTGCGTCCGCAGGGGCTCGCGCCGGGCAGCAAGGCGGAGAGGTCGCCGGTGCCGAAGCGGATCAGCGGGTAATCGGGATTAAAGGTGGTCACCACCACTTCGCCGACCTCGCCGGGGGCGACCGGGTCGCCGGTGCCGGGGCGGACGATCTCGACCAGCACGTCCTCGTCGATCACCAGGCCCTCGCGCGCCGGGCTCTCGTAGGCGATGAGGCCGATGTCGGCAGTGGCGTAGGCCTGGTAGGCGTCGATGCCGCGGGCGGCCAGGGCTTCGCGCTGGCTGGGCGGGAAGGCCTCGCCGGAAACAAACGCCTTGGCGAACGGTACCGCCATGCCGGCCGCGTCAGCCTTCTCCAGCAAGATGCGCAGGAAGGACGGGGTGCCGGCGTAGGCGTTCGGCTTCAGGTCACGGATGGCGTCGAGCTGCTGGTCGGTCTGGCCGACCCCGCCGGGAAACACCGTGCACCCCACCGCGTGCGCCGCGGTTTCCATCATCGAGCCAGCCGGCGTCATGTGATACGAGAAGGTGTTGTGCACCAGGTCGCCTTCGCGAAAGCCGGCGGCGTAGAAGGCGCGCGCCAGGCGCCAGTAGTCGGGGCGATTCCCCTCCGGCTCGTAGATCGGGCCGGGCGAGGCGAACACCCGCGCCGTCTGCCGCCCCCAGCTGACGGCGGCGAAGCCCCCAAAGGGGCGTGCGCCCTTCTGCAGTTCAAGCAGTTCGGACTTGCGCGTCACCGGCAGCGCGGCCAGCGCCTCGCGCGAATCAATCGCCGCAGGATCGATGTTGGCCAGCAACCGGGCAAAGGCGGCCGTGGTCTTGCGTGCATGGGCAATCTGGGCGGGCAGGCGGGCCAGCAGCGCTCGCTCCCGCTCGGCGGGGTCACGGGTTTCTCGCGCGTCGAAGTGGGTCATGGATGTTCCTTTGTGGCTTGCGTGGCGCGCTCGTCCTTCGATCTGCGTAGTCCGGATGCAGCGCAGCGGAATCCGGGGTCATCCGCACAAAATGGCACACCGTCGTTTGCGTCGGCCGCTCGCCCCCGGCGGTGGGCCTGCGGCCCCCCGGGGCGTCCCGCCGCGATCATTTTTCCTGTTCGACAAACAAAGGCCTCAGCACGGCGCTTCTGGCACGGCGCGCACCGCCGCCGGCAGTGGCCAGGTGGCACCGTTACGACAGCCAGCGCTTGCGGCGGCGGTAGTGCTTCACATCCCGAAAGCTCTTGCGCCCGTCGCCGGACAGGCCGAGATAGAACTCCTTGACGTCCTCGTTGCTGGCCAGCTCGGCGGCCTCGCCTTCCATCACGATGCGGCCGTTTTCGAGGATGTAGCCGAAATCGGCGTAGCGCAGTGCGACCATGGTGTTCTGCTCGGCGAGCAGGAAACTCACCGTTTCCTTCTTGTTCAGGTCCTTCACGATCTCGAAAATCTCTTCCACGATCTGCGGCGCGAGCCCCATCGACGGTTCGTCGAGCAACACCATTTCGGGGCTGGCCATGATGGCGCGGCCAATCGCGCACATCTGCTGCTCGCCGCCCGAGGTGTAGCCGGCCTGCGAGCTGCGGCGCTCCTTGAGGCGCGGAAAGTACTCATAGACCATGTCGAGCGTGCGCTTGATGCCGGCGCTGCCGTCCGCGCGGGTATAGGCGCCGGTGAGCAGGTTCTCCTCGATGGTCAGGTGCTCGAAGCAGTGACGCCCTTCCATCACCTGGATCACGCCCTTCTTGACCAGGTCGGCCGGGGTGAGGTGGTCGATGCGCGCGCCCTTGAACTCGACGTTGCCCTTGGTCACGTCGCCACGCTCGGCACGCAACAGGTTGGAGATCGACTTGAGGGTCGTCGACTTGCCCGCACCGTTGGCCCCGAGCAGGGCCACGATGCCGCCCTTGGGCACTTCGAGGGACACCCCCTTGAGCACCAGGATGACGTGATCGTAGATGACCTCGATGTTGTTGACGCTGAGGTAGGCGGCGGCCGCGCCGGCCGTGGCAGTGTTCGCTGTTGTCATGGTGTTTTCAGCCGAATCCGGGGTTCGTCGCATCCTTCCGCCAGGGCAGGCCAAGCCGGTCCGCGGGAAGGTCCCGTGCGACCGGTCCGGGACCGGTCGCACGCGTCCGCTGCGATTACATCTCTTTGCTGCAGTCGCGCGGGGTAATGCCTTTCTCCGCCGCGTAGGCTGCGGCCGACTCCTCGATCATGCCGCGGACGAGTGGCTTGTCGGCGTCGATCCAGTCGGTCACGACCTTCCACTTGGCGCCGTCCCAGGTCTGGAACTTGAGCTTGGCCGCGCCTTCGTGGTC
>JAGRFO010000098.1:3212-6804 GCA_020446005.1 Rhodocyclaceae bacterium
TTCTCGTCGAAGTTGAGGTGCTCGAAGCCCCAGCGCACCTGCTCGCCGGTCAGCGCCTTGCCCTCGCCAAACTTGGCCTGCGCCAGACGCAGCGCCTCGACCATGATCACGCCATGCACTACGCCACGGTTGTAGAGCACCGAGCCGACGCGGGACTTGTCTTCCATGTTGCCCTTGTCCTTGGCATAGACGTGCTTCTGGATGTCCTTGACCACCGGGTAGTCGGTGCCGGCCACGTTGAAGCCCGCGGCGGTGTAGCCCTTGGCAGCGCTGCCGGCCGGAATGACGTCCTCTTCGGAGCCCGACCACCACACGCCGACGATCTTGTCGCGCGAATAGCCGGTCTTGGCGGCAGACTTGATGGCGGTGGCGGTCATCACGCCCCAGCCCCAGATGATCACGTAGTCCGGCCGGGCCTGGCGGATCTGCAGCCACTGCGCCTGCTGTTCGTTGCCCGGGTGGGCGACGGCGATCTTCTGGACTTCGAAGCCGTGCTTCTCGGCCAGCTTGTCCATGATCAGGTGCGACTCCTTGCCGTAGGCGGAGTCGTGATAGAGCAGGCCGATCTTCTTGCCCTTGAGCTTGTCCATGCCACCGGCCTTGATGCCGATGTAGTTCATGATCGCCGAGGCCTGCGACCAGTAGGTGGTGATCAGCGGGAAGACCCACGGGAACACCCGCCCGTCGGCCGCGTCGGTGCGGCCGTAGCCGATCGTGACCAGCGGAATCTTGTCCTTGGCCACCTTGTCGAGCACCGAGTAGGTGATGCCGGTCGACAGCGGCTGGAAGGCCGAGTTGCCGGTCTCGCCCTTGGTCTTGAGGCGCTCGTAGCATTCGACGCCGCGCGCGTTGTTGTATTCGGTCTCGCACTCTTCCCAGACCAGCTTGACGCCGCCGACGCCGCCATCGCGCTCGTTGATCATCTGCATGTAGTCGATCCAGCCACCGAACAGCGAGGCGCCGTTGGAACCATACGGGCCGACGCGGAAACTGGGCAGGCCGATGAACTGCTCGGCGGAGATCGCCAGCGATGATCCCAGCATGCCCGCCACGGCTGCGCCGAGTACCACGGTATTCTTCAGCTTCATGATTTGTCTCCTCTCTTTTATTGATGCTGCATGTTGCTTGGGTGTGGCGGCGAAGGGCGCAACGCCCGCCACCGGCCGCCCCCAGTTTAGTGCGGGAACGGCCACAGCCGCAGTTTTTCCTTGCCGATCTGCCACAGCCGTGCCAGCCCGTGCGGTTCGACAATCAGGAAGAAGATGATCAGCCCGCCAAACACGATGAGCTGAAAGTTGGATACGAAACTCGCCGACACCAGGTCGCCGAGCAGCATCGGCACGAAGTTGTCCAGGAAGATCGGCAGCAGCACGATGAAGGCCGCGCCGAGGAAGGAACCCATGATCGACCCGACCCCGCCGATGATGATCATGAACAGGATCTTGAAGGACAGATCGAGGTTGAAGCCTTCGGGCTCCACCGTGCCGATGTAGGTGTAGGCATACAGCGCGCCGGCCACGCCGCAGTAGAACGAGGACACCGCGAAGGCGATCAGCTTGGTGCGCATCGGGCGGATGCCGATCACCTCGGCAGCCACGTCCATGTCGCGCACCGCCATCCACGCGCGGCCGGTGGTGGAGCGCACCATGTTCTTGGCCAGCAAGGCCATCAGCACCACGATGGCGAGCGTGAGCAGATACTTCGAGATCGGTCCGTCGAAGGTGTAGCCGAAGATTTCGACCGCCTGGGCGGTGATCACGCCCGACGATGAGTAGTTGGAGAACCACTCCACCTTGACCAGCACCCACACGATGAAGAACTGCGCCGCCAGCGTCGCCACCGCGAGATAAAACCCCTTGATGCGCAAACTCGGCAAACCGAACAGCACCCCGACCAATGCCGCGCACAAGCCCCCGAGCACGAGGGCGAGCAGGAAGGGAATGCCGTCGATGCGCAGGATGAAGTTGTACGCGCCAAAGGCGCCGACCGCCATGAAGGCCGCCGAGCCGAGCGAGAGCTGGCCAGCGTAGCCGGTGAGGATGTTGAGCCCGATCGCGGCGAGCGAGAAGATGAGCACCGGCACCAGAATGGCCTTGAGCCAGTACTGGTCGGCAATGAAGGGGACCACCAGCGCAAAGAAGCCGATCAGCGCCAGCACACCGAAGCGGTCCTGCGCGATCGGGAAAATCTGCTGGTCTTCCTCGTAACTGGCCTTGAACTGACCGGCTTCACGGTAAAGCATGGCTTGTCTCCGATGTCTTTCTTCTAGTGACTTCAATGTTCAAACGTATCCCCGGGAATCTCCCGGGCCACCATGCCACCCTGAGCGTCGGCGCGAACCACCCGCCGCCGAGCCGCCTCAAGGCGGGTGGCCGCCCCCTCGGGGGGCAGCGCCGGGACGCAGTCCCAAGCGTGGGGGCCCACACTCACACTCTGTCGATATGCTTCTCGCCAAACAGCCCCTCCGGCCGCACCAGCAGGAAGCCCAGCGCGAGGATGTAGGGGAACCACGATTCGATGCCGCCGCCGACGAAGGGGCCGACGTAGACTTCGGCGATCTTTTCCGAAGCGCCGATCAGCAGGCCGCCGACGATCGCCCCGGGAATCGAGGTGAAGCCGCCCAGAATCAGCACCGGCAAGGCCTTGAGCGCGGTGAAGGTGAGCGCGAACTGCACCCCGTTGCGCGCCCCCCAGATCATCCCCGCGACCAGCGCGACAAAGCCAGCGACCGCCCACACGATGGCCCAGATGTGCTTGAGCGGGATGCCGATCGACAGCGCTGCCTGGTGATCGTCCGCCACCGCGCGCAGCGCCCGGCCGATGCGGGTGTACTGGAAGAACAGCGCCAGCGCCGCCACCAGCACGCCCGCCGCCACCGCCGCGAACACGTCGAAGGAGGACACCAGAATGTTGAAGTTGTCCATCAGGTACTCGACCGGCACGTCCTCGATGCCCAGATCGAGGCCGCGCACGTTGGCGCCCCAGATGCCCTGGGCGATGCCCTCGACCAGAAAGGTCAACCCGATGGTGGCCATGAACAAGGTGATCGGCGGTTGATTGACCAGCGGGCGCAGCACGAATTTCTCGGTGCAGATGCCCAGCACCACCATCGCCCCCAGCGCCAGCAGGAAGGCCAGCCAGAACACCGCGTTGCCGCCTTCGGCCAGCCCCGTCCAGCCGGGCAGGACTTCCTGAAAGCCGACGAAAGTCAGCGCCGCAAAGAACACCATCGCGCCCTGCGCGAAGTTGAACACTCCGGAGGCCTTGTAGATCAGCACGAAACCGAGCGCCACCAGCGCGTACAGCACACCGGAGAGCAGACCGCCGATGAGCACCTCGAAAAAGAATTGCATGCGAGTCTCCTTGTCCTTTTTCGCGGCGCTCAGTGGCTGGTGCCGAGGTAGGCGGCAATCACGTCCGGATTGTTCTTGACTTCGTCGGGCGTGCCGTCGCCGATCTTCTTGCCATAGTCGAGCACCACCACCCGGTCGGAGATGTCCATCACCACCCCCATGTCATGCTCGATGAGCACGATGGTGGTGCCGAACTGGTCATTCACGTCGAGGATGAAGCGGCACATGTCCTGCTTTTC
>JAGRFO010000098.1:6819-6950 GCA_020446005.1 Rhodocyclaceae bacterium
CATCGGCTCGTCGAGCAGCAGCATGGAGGGCTCGGCGGCCAGCGCGCGACCGAGCTCCACCCGCTTCTGCAGGCCGTAGGGCAGACGCCCGACCGGCGTCTTGCGGATGCTCTGGATTTCGAGGAAGTCGA
>JAGRFO010000099.1 GCA_020446005.1 Rhodocyclaceae bacterium
CCGACACCATGGACACCTTCGTCGAATCGTCCTGGTACTTCCTGCGCTACGCCTGCGCCGACGCAGCCACCGCCATGCTCGACGCGCGCGCCGACTACTGGGCGCCGGTCGACCAGTACATCGGCGGCATCGAACACGCCATCCTGCACCTGCTCTACTCGCGCTTCTTCACCCGCGCGATGCGCGACGAGGGGCTGACCTCGGCATCCGAACCCTTCACCAACCTGCTCACTCAGGGGATGGTGATCGCCGACACCTACTACCGCGACCGCGGCGACGGCAAAAAGCAGTGGCTCAACCCCGCCGACGTGGACGTCACCCGCGACGACAAGGGGCGCATGACAGCCGCCACGCTGCGCGCCGACGGTCAGCCGGTGGTCATCGGCGGCACCGAAAAGATGTCCAAGTCGAAGAACAACGGCGTCGACCCGCAGGCGCTGGTCGACCAGTACGGCGCCGACACCGCCCGCTTCTTCATCATCTTCACCTCGCCGCCGGAGCAGCAACTCGAATGGTCCGACGCCGGCGTGGAAGGCGCGCATCGTTTCCTGCGCCGGGTGTGGACTTTCGGCCACCGCTTCGCCACCGAATGGCGCGCCGCGCTGCCCGCCGAACGCGCCACGGCGCTGCCCGACGCACTCGCCGGGGTGCGTCGCGAGATTCACACCCACCTCAAACAGGCCAACTACGACCTCGGCAAACACCAGTTCAACACCGTCGCCTCGGCGACCATGAAGATCCTCAACGCGCTCGAAAAAGCGCCGGCCGAGGCCCCCGCCGAGCACGCGCAACTGGTCGAGGAAGGCCTCGCCATCCTGCTGCGCGTACTCGCCCCGATCACCCCGCACATCGCCCACGCGCTGTGGCGCGAGTGTGGCTTTGGCGACGACATCCTCGACGCCGGCTGGCCGGAAGTGGACGAGGCCGCGCTGGTGCAGGATGAAATCGAGCTGGTGCTGCAGATCAACGGCAAGCTGCGCGGCAGCCTCACCGTGGCGGCCGACGCCCCGCGCGACGCAATCGAGAAAGCCGCGCTGGCGCACGAAGCCGCGCTCAAGTTCATGGACGGCAAGCCCGCCCGCAAGGTGGTGGTGGTGCCGGGCCGGCTGGTCAATGTGGTGTGCTGACGGAGACCGCGCGATGACCCGCCCCCTGATCGCCCTGCTGTGCCTGATCAGCCTTGCCGGCTGCACCGCGCGCGGCGGCTACGAGGCGCTGCGCAGCGCCGAACACCAGCGTCAGGCCCAGCAACCCGGCGAACCGGCGCGCAGCCATCCCGACGTTTCCTACGACCGATACCAGGCCGAACGCCAGGCCGGAGCCCGCCCGTGACCCGTCTCTCCCGTCGCCGTCTCGTCCTCGCCACTGCGCTCGGCGCCGCTTTGGGCGGCTGCGGTTTTCGCCTGCGCGGCGCCATCGACATGGCCTTCTCCAGCGCCTACGTCGATGGCAGCCCGCACAGCACGCTGCTCAACCGCCTGCGTCGCGACCTGCGCGCCAACAACGTCAACGTGACCGAGGACGCCAAAACCTCCCAGGTCGTGATCCGCCCGCTGGAAATCCTCAAAGAGCGCGACATCCTCAGCCTCAACGCCGACGGCAAGGCGCGCGAATACCGCCTCTACTACACCCTCAAGTACGCGGTCGACGCCAGCGACGGCACCACCTTGCGGCTGCCCGACCAGATCCGCATCCGCCGTGAAATCACCTTCAACGACAGTCAGGTGCTGGCCAAGGAGCAGGAAGAAAACCTGCTCTACCGCGACATGGAAGACGATCTCGTCCGCCAGCTGATGCGCCGCCTCGCCACCCTGCGCCTCGACGCCCCCGCCACCGGCACGCGATGAACCTGTCGCCGGAGCGCCTCGCCAGCCAGCTCGACAAGCCGCTCGCTGCGCTCTACGTGGTGCATGGCGACGCGCCGCTGCTGGCGCTCGAAGCCGGCGACGCACTCCGCGCCGCGGCACGCCGCCAGGGCTTTGACGAGCGCGAGATCCTGGTCAGCGGGCCGGGCTTCGACTGGCAGGCGCTGTTCGCCTCGGCCGGCACCCTGTCGCTGTTTGGCAGCCGCAAGCTGATCGACCTGCGGATTCCCAACGGCAAGCCCGGCAAGGAAGGCGGCGAGGCGCTCAAGCAACTGGCTGAACGCGCGCCGGCGCTCGCCGAAGACGTCATCACCCTCGTCACCCTGCCCGAGCTGGACTGGGCGGCGCGCAAGACGGCGTGGTTCGTCGCGCTGGGCAAGCACGCGGCGATGGTCGAATGCAACGCCCCGCCGCGCGAACAGCTCCCGCGCTGGATTGCGCAGCGCCTGTCGGCGCAGCAGCAATCGGCCACGCCCGAGGCGCTGGCCTTCATCGCCGATCACGTCGAAG
>JAGRFO010000100.1 GCA_020446005.1 Rhodocyclaceae bacterium
CCGTCATCAAGGTCGGCGCGGCCACTGAAGTCGAAATGAAAGAGAAGAAGGCCCGCGTCGAAGACGCGCTGCACGCGACCCGCGCCGCGGTTGAAGAAGGCATCGTGGCCGGCGGCGGCGTGGCCCTGCTGCGCGCCCGCTCCAACCTCACCGCGCTGACCGGCGACAACCACGACCAGGACGCCGGCATCAAGATCGTGCTGCGCGCGATGGAAGAGCCGCTGCGTCAGATTGTTGCCAATGCGGGCGACGAACCGTCGGTGGTGGTCAACAAGGTGGGTGAAGGTAGCGGCAACTTCGGCTACAACGCGGGTACCGGTGAGTACGGCGATCTAGTCGAAATGGGCGTGCTCGATCCGACCAAGGTGACCCGCACCGCCCTGCAGAACGCCGCCTCGGTGGCCGGGTTGATGCTGACCACCGACTGCATGGTCGGCGAGTTGCCGGAAGACAAGGCCGGCGGCATGCCTGACATGGGCGGCATGGGCGGCATGGGTGGTATGGGCGGCATGGGCATGTAATTGCCAGGGCGCCAGTCAGCCGGAAAAGCCTCGCGAAAGCGGGGCTTTTTTTATGGGCGTGTCGGGCGAGCGCCGCCAAATCGCGCCGGACCAAGGCGAAGCGTGTGATAATCGGGACGGAAAAAAGCGGTAGGGAGCAGCCGGATGATTTGCACGGCTACTCCCCGGAGCGTGCGCCAGCGTCCGGGCAATGCTCCTGAAAACCGACTAAAAGGAGAACAGCGGAACCGAAGTTAGCGGTATCCGCTTACGCAGAACTTACAGCCACTGGATATGCGAATACTGTTAGCCGAGGATGATCCCGTCATTGCAGACGGGCTGGTGCGTGCGCTCAAGCGCGCCGGTTATGCGATGGATCATGTCGCCTCCGGCAGTGAGGCCGACGCCGCGCTGGTCGGGCAAAGCTACGATCTGGTGATCCTCGATCTGGGCCTTCCCAAGCTGCCGGGCATCGATGTCCTCAAGCGCTTGCGGGCCCGCAAGTCGGCGATGCCGGTGCTGATCCTGACGGCGCAGGATGGGGTCGATGACCGGGTGCGCGGGCTGGATGCGGGCGCCGACGACTACCTCACCAAACCGTTCGCCCTCCCCGAACTCGAGGCCCGGGTGCGCGCCCTGACGCGGCGGGGGACGGGGCAGCCGCGCTGCATCGAATTGGGGCTGCTCAGTTACGATCAGGCGGACCGGGTGGTCAAGGTCAACAATCAGGTGGTCGAATTTTCTGCGCGCGAAGTCGGCCTGCTTGAAATCTTCATCCTCCGCGCGGGCCGCCTGGTCAGCAAGGACCAGCTGGTTGACCACCTGTGCGGTTGGGGTGAAGAAGTCTCCAACAATGCCATCGAAGTGTATGTGCATCGCCTGCGCAAAAAACTCGAAAGCAGCGGCGTGCGCATCGTGACGGTGCGTGGGTTGGGCTATTGCCTTGAAAAGCCGGGTGCCGAGTGACGATGTCGGGTAGCCGCGGCGTGCTGCGCGCTGCAACGGGCGGGCGCGGGTGATCGGGGTTGGCCGCAGCGCGCGGCGCACGGCCAAGGAGGCTGCCCGGCAAGGGCGGCGCGGCGGACAGTTCAACTCGCTGTTCGGCGAAATTCTCGACTGGATGCTCGCGCCGCTGCTCTTTCTGTGGCCGATCTCGATCATCGTCACCCACAACGTGGCCGACAACATCGCCAACGAACCCTACGATCGGGCGATGGCCGAGAGCGTGCGCACCCTTGCGCGGCTGATCGAGCTCGATGGCGCCGCCGTGCGCGTCGACTTTCCGGCCCCCCCGCGCACCCTGTTTCGCGCCGATCAGGATGACACCGTCTACTATCAGGTCGCCGATCATCAGGGCGAGGTCGTGGCCGGCGACTGGGAAATCCCCTGGGCGCCGCCGCCGATCCGCCTGCTGCCGGATGAAGTTCTGTATCGCGACGCGGTGATCCAGGGTGAGGAGGTGCGGATCGCCTACCAGTTTTTGCGCGCCTTTCCAGAGCCGACTAGCCCGCTGGTGCTGGTGCAGATTGCCGAGACGCGTAACAAACGTGCCGAGCTCGCCTCGCAAGTCGTCACTGGCGTGCTGTTGCCGCAATTCGCCATCATCCCGCTGGCCGTCATTCTGGTGTGGGTCGGGCTGTCGCGCGGCATCTCACCGCTCAGCCGTCTGCAGAGCGTGATCCGGCGGCGACGCCCGACCGACCTGTCGCCCATTTCCAGTGCCGGGGTGCCAGAAGAGCTGCGACCGCTGATCGTCGCCTTCAACGAAATGATGTCGCGCCTCGAGGAAAATCTGCAGGCCCAGCAGCGTTTCATCGCCGACGCCGCCCACCAGATGCGCACCCCACTGACCGGATTGCGCATGCAGACCGAACTCGCGCTGGTCGAGACTGACCCCGAGCTGCTGCACGACTCCCTGTCCCGCATCGCCCGCAGCACCGAGCGCGCCAGCCACCTGATCAACCAGTTGCTCACCCTGGCTCGCGCCGAATCCAGCTCGGAAAAAATCTACGCCGTTGAACAGGTCGACCTTGAAGTGCTGATGCGCGAAGTGGCGCACGACCTCTATCCGCGCGCGCAGGTCAAGAACATCGACCTCGGCGTGGAGGACACCGGCTGGCCCTTGTTGATCGATGGCAATCCCGTGCTGCTGCGCGAAATGATCATGAACCTCGTCGACAACGCCATCAAATATACCCCCGAAGGTGGGCGCGTCACCGCCCGTACCCAAGCCACTGAGTTCGCCATCCTCGAAATCGAAGACACTGGCATCGGCATCCCCGAGGAAGACAGTGAGCGCGTCTTCGAACGCTTCTACCGCGTGCTCGGCAGCAGCGAAGACGGCTCCGGCCTGGGCCTGCCGATCGTGCGGGAAATCGCTGAACTCCACCGCGCCAGCGTCACCCTCAAGCCCAGCCCCACCGGCCAGGGCTCGATCGCCCAGATCGTCTTCCCGCGCAGCTATACACGGCGATCGACGGAGTCCGGCTGACGCCCTGCATGACCGCAATAGCGAGTTCGGGAAACCCTTTGACGCACACTGCGTTTCGGCTATAATGCGCCCTCTTTTGGGCCAGTTAGCTCAGTTGGTAGAGCAGCGGATTGAAAATCCGCGTGTCCGTGGTTCGATTCCGCGACTGGCCACCAGAATTCCAAAGACCAACCGTTATCGGTTGGTTTTTTTTCGCACCTACGTCCCGTTTTTCCCTCGTGTTGGCGCGGATTCCGGGCGTGGCCTCGCGAGCGCCATCCCTCCGAACCCCGCATCTTCACCCCGGCCCACGCCTCTCTGTTCTCCGTTCTCTCTGGTGGTCTCGCGAGCGTGCGCGAGACTACTTTCTTTATTCGCGGGTGTTTGGGGGCGGTCGGTTGTGGTTGGCAACTCCTGTGGCAATAGCGACCGAATGCAAAACTGGCCTGCGCGAAAATTGAAAATCCTTTCGGAACCGTGTCGTGCCGCCTGGGAGGTGTCTCTTCAAGATGACTGGGTGCCGCTTTGGCACTAACCTATTCGAAAGGAATGATGATGACCGCAAAACCCTCGACCCCCTCTGCCCCCACTACTCCGATGACCGGTACGGCCGCTGTTCGCATTCAGAGTGCGACGGCGAAAGCCAATGGTGGGGCCGTTGCCAAGGGAAGTTTCGCCGCACGTGCGCAAAGCGCGGCGGCGAAGGGTGGTAAGCGCTAAACAAGGAGAGGGCGGGACAAAATCCCGCCCCAGATATGTGATGACAAAAAGAACAGCGATTCCTCGCCCTGGGCAACTGCTGAGAGCCCTGATCAAAGCAGGCAACTATCGGAGCTACCTTGTTGATCTTGGCTTGGACAAAAATCTGGACGACCTGGCCGGAGATGCCAATGCCCGGCAAAGCTCCGCTTTCGAGTTGATGCAGGACATCGAAGATGCCTGTTGCAAAGCGCTTGTTGAGGATTGTGGGTTCGAGTGGGCTCAGTTTTTTCGACTGGAGTGGTTCCGCACACGCGAGGCGCTGCAAGTGCTGGCGCAGCACGTTGACACTAGCCCGATGACGCTGGAGAAGGGGGGCGAACTGTTTGCTCAACAATTCGCAGTCCCCATGCTTTCTGGCTTTATTCATTTGACAGTCAGTTCACGGGGCGGGGGCAACGTAGAAGCATGGCTAACTAACCCGTTACGAGCCTGGCTCGCGTTCGCTGTCAGTCAATCCGGCATCGCCGAGCAGCGCCTCTTGGACAATCTTGCCATTGACCTAGATGCAGATCAGCGCACGATTGATCGCTGGTTGTCAGGCGAGCCGATCGGCAAGCTGTCTTGGCCCTACGCTCCGAAGGTCGCTGCCATCCTTGGTAAGAAAGTAGGCGAGCCTGAAGTTAACTTGCTGACGGGGTGGTTACTTGTTGCTTGTGCCTTCCAGTCCCTGCTGGCCGAAATCCGGGATGCCGTGCGCCGAGATTCCAAGCGGCGTAAACAGCAACCGTGGGCCCTTGAAAATGCTATCGCGAAGATGAATCAGGAAGGCTATTGGCTCGGCAACTCGCCGGTACGAAGCGAAGTAGTGCCGTTGCTGGACGAGGTACAGCAAAGTTTTTCGATGAGGCCGCGTAACGATGATGCCTTACTAAGCCAACTAGGGCTGTTCCAGAGGTTAGTCGAACAGGCCCCACCTGCTCTGAGACCTTCTTATCAGTACATCCATGATTGGTTCAGTGCACGGCACGCTGCGCTACTCGGCGATAAAGGAGCAGCGCTCCGGCTTTACGCCTGCGCTGTTTCAGGTGCGTGGTGGTGCGCGGGGCCGAATCAGCATCCGATCCTGAATGAAGCCTTGTTGTACGCGGTAGGGGTTGGAGACAAAGATGCCGCCAACGCCTACTGGGACAAGACTTTCATGCTGGGCTTGAACCGAGGGCCAAAACGTCCGCTGGATGAGCAGGAGATGCGCCGCATCGCATTTGCCTTCGAGCAGCGGTTTTCCCCGCAAAAAGCGAAGGATCGAATTCCACCGCCCATGGAATTCAAGACCACTGAAGATGCTTTCTGGCTTGGTCGAAAGGATCTGGCAAACCCGAATCAGAAAACAAAGTACGCGGAAGGCCGCACCAGAAGAACGCCGCTTATGGTGGCGATCCAGGAAGGTACGTTGGCTGAAGTGAAGACACTGATCTCGGCTGGCGGCAATCCCAACGACTTCATTCCGGAATCCGGAGACGGTCCTCTGTCCTATGCGATGCGCCGCGCCTGTGACCGCAAAGACCCTCTCGTTATGGATTTCTTGCTCGGACTTGAACTGTCGCACGAGACGGTCAATCGCCAAGCTTCGACGAAGCGTGAAACGCCACTGAAGATCGCCGTGGAGATGGCGAATGCGCAAGCTGTTTCCCGGTTGATTGAACTCGGGGCAGACGTTGAAGCGGCTTGCGACTATCTCCCTTCTGCCCTCTGCTACGCGATGGTTCTCCTTCACGGCAGCCTGTACAGGGAAGATCCGACTCAGGAACTGGCCTACTTTGCAGGCAAGAGCCGCGCTGATGTCTACGACGCAAAAGAGGGCGCAGTGCTTGGCGTTGATCTCGCTGCTCGCCGCAAACGTTTGTACAACCTTGCAAATGCATCTGGTCGCAACAGACAGATACTGGCTGCTGTTTTCGATTACTTTATTCGCCCACCGGAGGATCATCGCGCGGTCATTGATGCTTTGCTTTCGGGAGGAGCAGATGCCAACCGCCGATATCGTGTTGAGGCGCACCATCTGGCGGAATGGACGCCAACGCTATTTGCGGCACAAGTAGGAGAACTGGCTGTATTCAAAATGCTTGTTGAGCACTCTGGCCCTAATCGTGGCGATCCTGATCTGACGCTGATGCCGCCAAGCAGGCTGGAGCGCTTCGACGCCCTGTGGGTGGCAATTGACCACGGAAGGCATTCAATCGTGTCTTACCTGATGGAACGGGATAAGCGCCTTGCTACTGACTCGGTCAACGTCTAATTTTCTGACAAAAACCTTCGGCACTGTGTCGGGACTGATTCACTGCCAAAGCTGATCCTTATGGCTTTACAGCAGCCATTGAGTGAATCGCCCATCTCCCGGTAGACGCTTTGCAGCCTTAAATCGTCGAATCGACGGACTCAGGGGCCATGCGTTAATATCTGGATCGGAGTACGGACGCGGGTTCAGTTCCGTGTTTCACCACCAGACACTCAAAACGCCGATCCTTCGCGATCGGCGTTTTGTTTTTTGGGCCGGCGTGCAGGCATGGTCGGTGGCCAGAACCGTCTGATTTTGCTCAAGCTTTGAGGGTTTCGGGGGGTGATATAATTCGCCCCTTGTTTGCATTGCGCGGCTTGTATGACCCTTTTTGCGCTCGGTCTCAATCACCACACGGCACCGCTCGCCATTCGCGAGCGCGTGGCGTTCGGGCCTGAGCGTTTGATGGCGGCTTTGCGCGATCTGACCTCGCGGCGGGTGCAGGAGGCGGCGATTCTGTCGACCTGTAACCGAACTGAGGTGTATTTCGCGACACAAGAGCCGCAGCAGGCAGCGGACTGGCTGGCGAATTATCACAGCTTGTCGCTCAGCGACATGTCTCCGTATCTGTACACCTATCCGGATCGCGACGCGGTGCGTCATGTGTTTCGGGTGGCGAGCGGGCTCGATTCGATGGTGTTGGGCGAGCCGCAGATTCTCGGGCAAGTGAAGGAGGCGATGCGTCAGGCCGAGGAGGCCGGCACCCTGGGCACCACCTTGCACAAGATGTTCGAGCGGACTTTCGCGGTGGCCAAGGAGGTGCGTTCGACCACGGCGATCGGCGCCAATGTGGTGTCGATGGCGGCGGCCACGGTGCATCTGGCCGAGCGCATTTTCGAGCGCCTGAGCGATCAGCGGGTGTTGTTCATCGGCGCCGGCGAAATGATCGAACTGTGTGCCGCGCATTTTGCCGGCACGCGGCCGAAGCAGCTCACCATTGCCAACCGCACCCCGGCGCGGGCGGATGCGCTGGCCGAGCGCTTCGGCGGCGATACCCTGCGGCTCGACCTGATCGCCGACCTCCTCCACAAATACGACGTGGTGGTGTCCTGTACCGCCAGCCGGCTGCCGATCGTTGGTTTGGGCATGGTCGAGCGGGCGCTCAAGGCGCGGCGCCATCGGCCGATGGTGATGGTCGATTTGGCGGTGCCGCGCGACATCGAGCGCGAGGTCGAATCGCTCGACGACGTGTTTCTCTACACCGTCGACGATCTCGCGCAGATTGTCGCGTCGGGCAAGGAGTCGCGCCAGTCGGCGGTGGTGGAGGCCGAGTCGATCATCGAAGATCGCGTGCAGGGCTTCTTCCACTGGCTGGAGGCGCGCAGCGCGGTGCCGGTGATCCGTGCCCTGCGCGACGAGGCCGACCGCCTGCGTCAGCAGGAGCTGGCGCGCGCGGCCAAACGGCTGGCGCGCGGCGAGCCGGTCGACAAGGTGCTCGAGGCGCTCAGTCACGGGCTCACCAACAAGCTCATCCACGGGCCGTCGCGCTATCTGCACGAGGCCGAAGGCGACGAGCTCGCCGAAGCCGGCAAGCTGGTCAGCACGCTGTTCCATCTCGATCGCAACGGCGATCACTAGCGGCCCGGTGGGCGCGTCCTGCGCACATCGCGAACATCATGAAAGCACGCATTTGCGACAAACTCGACCAGCTGGTCACCCGCTTGGCGGAGCTCGATCAGCAGCTCGCCGAAGACAGCGCGACCCTCGATGGCGAGACGCTGCGGCGGCTGGGCTGCGAGCGTGCCGAGCTCGCGCCGGTGGTCAGCGCCTTCGAGGCTTATCGCCAGGCCGAAGCGGATATCGCCACCGCGCGCGAGATGCTCGCCGATCCCGAAATGGCAGCGCTGGCGCAGGAGGAGCTGGTCACCGCATCGGCGCAGCGCGACGCGCTCGAAGTCACCTTGCAGACCGCCTTGCTGCCCAAGGACCCGGACGACCGCCGCAACCTGTTCCTCGAAGTGCGCGCCGGCACCGGCGGCGACG
>JAGRFO010000101.1 GCA_020446005.1 Rhodocyclaceae bacterium
TGGCGCTATTCGATGTACGTCGAGAACGGCGAGATCAAGAAGCTGTTTGCCGAGCCGGGCTATTCGGACGATTGCCCGACCGACCCCTTCGAGGTGTCCGACGCCGACACCATGCTCAACTACCTGAAAAGCCGCTGAGCAGTCTTCAACGCGGTTCGCCCTTGTCGCCAAGCAATGCCTTGAGATTGGCGAAGGGTGAATGTGTGGCGATCGTGCCGGTAGCGCGCTGAACGCGGCCGCCGGCCTGCGCCTCGGCCTGGCGCTGGTGTTCGTTGTCGTGACAGTACAGGCACAGCAGCTCCCAGTTACTGCCGTCGGGTGGATTGTTGTCGTGGTTGTGGTCGCGATGATGGACCGTGAGTTCGCGCAGATTGGCGGCGGTAAAGCTGCGCGCACAGCGCCCGCACACCCACGGGTAGATCTTGAGGGCGCGTTCGCGGTAGCCCGCGCTGCGTGCGTCGACGTTGCGTCGTGCATCGGCAACGATGCGATCGAGTCGGGCAGGGTCGGTTTTGTTCATGGCTGCGCTCGGCGGGCGGGCGCTTTCATCTTAGTCCAGGCAACCATGCAATGCCGGGCCGGCAATCCGTGAAAAACTCAAAAAAAGGGCCGCATGCGCGGCCCTTTCACCCGATTATCGTACGACTGCCTGGCTCAGTACGCCGGCTTCGATTCAGCTTCGGTCTTGGGGTGGAACACTTCCGGCGCTGCGCCGCCCTTGTCTGCACCGATGTCCTGATCCACTGCCGGCAAGTTGTGGGCAATGCCCTTGTGGCAGTCGATGCACGTCTTGCCCTCGCCAAAACCGTCCTGGTGCATGCGTGTTGAACGCCGCCCCTGAATGGCATAGTCGAAATACTCGAAGTTGTGGCAGTTGCGGCACTCGCGCGAGTCGGTGGCCTTCATCCGCTTCCACTCGTTCTGCGCCAGCTGAAGCCGTTTGGCGTTGAACTTCTCCGGCGTGTCGATCGTCCCGAGGAGTTTGTGCCACACCTCGTTGGACGCCTGGATCTTGCGGATGATCTTGTGGGTCCACTCCTTGGGCACGTGGCAGTCCGGGCAGGTGGCGCGCACGCCGCTGCGGTTGGAGTAGTGGATCGTGTTGCGGTATTCCTTGTAGACGTTCTCTTCCATTTCATGGCACGAAATGCAGAACGCTTCGCGGTTGGTCCACTCCATGGCGGTGTTGAAGCCGCCCCAGAAGAGGATACCCGCCACGAACACCAGCGCGACCAGCCCCAGGCCGGCACTGCGCAGGCGTCCGAAAAGGCCGCCCCTGTTATTGTCGTAGCTCATTTTTCACTCCCTTGAACCGGCACTCAGCGCAAGCCTTCGGCTTTCTTGAAGGTGTTTTCGACCAGCGGCTGGGCGTCGGTCTGCGGAACGTGGCACTGGTTGCAGAAATAGCGCCGCGGCGAGATGTTGGACAGCTCCTTGCCGTCGCGATCCTTGAAGTGGGTCAGACTGACCTTGGTGGCGCCGGTCTCGCGGTAGCGCGTCCAGGAATGACAGTCCATGCACTTGTTGAAATTGGTCGTAATCGAATAACCATCGATTTTGTGCGGGATCAACGGCGGCTGCTGAACATATTCGCGCGCGGCCGGCGCATGGTCTTTCTCGACCGTGTACTTGCCAGGATCAAGTTCCTGCCCGGACACATCCCGACCGCGCAGGGATTGAACGGCGTCCGCCGCCTGAACGCCAAGGGAAATGCCCAGGCTCACGGTTGCCAGAAAGGCGACAACGAGATTACGGGTCTTGTTTTTCATGACTCGCTCCTATCGAATCGGGTGGTCAATCTGAATACTTGCTTGCTACATACATCGATACAACGCCCACAACTGGTGCAATCCTGATCGAGGATCAGCGGATGGGTCTGGCCCACCGCCTTCAAGGCCGGGCGAATCACCTGCGGCTCAGGACAAATGGCAAAACAATCCATGCAATCGTTACACTGGCTGCGCTGGTCAGCCGTGACCCGGATCAAGGCCGTTTTGCCCAGCAGGCCGTAGAAGGCGCCCACCGGACAGAGATGCCCACACCAGCCGCGACTGGCCATGAGCAGGTCGTAAAGGAACACCGCCAGCACGATGCCCCAGGACAAACCAAAACCGAAAATCAGTCCGCGATGCAGCATCGACACCGGATTGACCCATTCCCAGGCAATCGATCCGGTCAGCGCCGAAGCCACCAGCGTCATCCCCAGGAGCCAGTAACGGGTGTACTCGCTCGGCGCCCGTCCGCCCTTGATCCCCAACCGCCGGCGCAGCCAGGCGGCGGCATCGGTGACGAGGTTGACCGGGCACACCCACGAGCAGAACACCCGCCCGCCGACCAACAGGTAAAAAGCCAGCACAATACCGCCACCCAGCACCGCCTCCTTGTACGGCAACTGGCCCGCCGCCACGGACTGCAGCAACAAGTAGGGGTCGGTCAGCGGCACCACCTCCAGCAGCAGGCTGGACGACAGGTTGCCCTTGATCACCCAGACCCCTAAGGCCGGCCCGATCAGGAACAGCGCCAGAATGCCAAGCTGCGACAACCGCCGCAGCAACAACCACTTGTGGGCATGCAACCAGCCGTGCTCCTCGACCGACTCGGCGCCCGGTCGCGCCATCACCCCGGCCAGGGCCGCGCCCTTGATCGACTTGGGCGGCACGCCGCCGGTGGGGTTGGCCACGCTCATGGCTTCCACCCCGAATCAATGCCCGCCGGCCGTTCCGGCGCGGTGCTGGGCGGCACATAATCGGGCGACACCCGGGTGTCGCCGTAGGCCCGGCCTTCCAGCCCGCGCATCGGCAACTGCTGCTGCTCGCCGATCAGCGAACCGCCGGCGGCCTCGCGCTCGACCCAACCCTGACGATAATGCTCGGCCGACTTGCCCTGCGCCAGCTTGTGCGGCAACACCCGAATGGCGGCCTCGGGCAGCACACAGGAGTGCTCACATTTGCCGCAGCCGGTGCAATGTTCGGAATGCACCGTCGGCAACAACATGGCATGGCGGTCGGAGCGGGGGTTGTGCACCAGTTCCAGGGTGATCGCTTTGTCGATGACCGGGCACACCCGGTAGCACACGTCACAGCGCAGGCCGAGGAAATTGAGGCAGGTTTCCTGGTCGATCAGCACCGCCAGCCCCATCCGCGACTCGCTGATGTTGCTCAGCGCATGGTCCAGCGCGCCGGTCGGACAGGCCGCCACACAGGGGATGTCGTCGCACATTTCGCACGGGACGGTGCGCGCCTCGAAATACGGCGTACCGGTCGCCACGTTGTCTCCGAAACGCGCCAGTTTGAGCGTATCGAAGGGACAGTCGCGCACACACAGGCCACAGCGCACGCAGGCGGCCAGAAAATCCTGCTCGGGCAGCGCACCCGGCGGACGAATCGCCAGCGCGGGACGCGCCGACACCTCCGCGCCATAAAATCCGACCCCCATCGCCAGCATGCACGCGCCGCCTGCTGCGCCGGCCATTTCCTTGAGGAAACGGCGGCGCGCCTGCACGGCTTTGTCATCAACAGGAGGGGACGTTTGCAAAGTCATGGCATGCAGGAGGCTCGCCAGCGCGCGCAGTGCCGCACCGGCTTGCCTGTCCTGCGCTCCCCTTCAATCAGGCCTTGAGCACCTTGACCGCGCACTTCTTGAAGTCGGTCTCTTTCGAGATCGGGCAGGTGGCGTCCAGCGTGAGCTTGTTCACCAACCGGCCCTCATCGAAGAACGGGACAAAGATCAGGCCCACCGGCGGCTTGTTGCGCCCACGCGTTTCCAAGGTCGCGACAATTTCTCCGCGCCGCGAAGCAACCTTCACCTTCATGCCACGTTGCAGACCGCGCTTGGCCGCGTCATCAGGGTTCATGAACACCTGCGCCTCAGGCACCGAACGGTGCAGTTCGGGCACCCGGCGGGTCATTGAGCCGGTGTGCCAGTGCTCCAGCACACGCCCGGTACACAGCCACATGTCGAACTCGGCGTCCGGGCTCTCTGCAGGCGGCTCGTAGGGCAGCGCGAAGATCACCGCCTTCTTGTCCGGCTTACCGTAGAACTGGATGTCGGCACCTTTTTCGACGTACGGGTCATAGCCTTCGCGGAAACGCCAGAGGGTTTCCTTGCCGTCGACCACCGGCCAGCGCAGGCCGCGCGCCTTGTGGTAGGCGTCGAAATCCGCCAGATCGTGGCCATGGCCACGGCCAAAGCTGGCGTATTCCTCAAACAGGCCTTTCTGGACGTAGTAACCCAGCTCCTTGGACTCATCGTTGACATAACCAGTCCAAGCATGATCGTTGGCCTTGGCGATGTCGGACAGCGGGAACTTGTTGACCTGACCATTGGCAAACAGCACGTCATACAGGGTCTTGCCCTTGTACTCCGGCTTTTTGGCGATCATGTCGGCCGGCCAGGCCTCCTCGACCTTGAAGCGCTTGGAGAACTCAATGAACTGCCACATGTCGGACTTCGCCTCGCCCGGGGGCGCGACCTGCTGGCGCCAGAACTGGGTGCGACGCTCGGCGTTGCCGTAGGCGCCTTCCTTTTCGGTCCACATCGCGGTGGGCAGGATCAGGTCGGCGGACAGGGCGGAGACGGTCGGGTACGGGTCGGACACGACCACGAAGGTTTCGGGATTGCGCCAACCCGGGTAGGTCTCATCGTTGGTGTTCGGGCCTGCCTGCATGTTGTTGTTGCAAGTCACCCAGTAGCACTTGAGCTTGCCGTCCTTGAGCATTCGGCTCTGCAGCACGGCGTGGTAGCCCACCTTGCCGTTCAGGAGGCCTTCCGGCAGTTTCCAGATCTTCTCGGAAAAGGCGCGGTGCTCCGGTTTGGCCACGACCAGATCGGCCGGCAGGCGGTGAGCGAAGGTGCCGACCTCGCGGGCGGTACCACAGGCAGAGGGCTGACCGGTGAGCGAGAACGGACCCGAGCCCGGGGTGGAGATTTTGCCGGTCAGCAGGTGCACGTTGTACATCAGGTTATTGGCCCAGCTGCCACGGGTGTGCTGGTTGAAACCCATGGTCCAGAACGAGGTGACCTTCTTGGCCGGATCGGCATAGAGTTTAGCCAGCCGCTCAAGCCTGTCCGCCGGAACGCCAGAGAGTGCGGAGACTTTCTCGACGGTGTATTCGGAGACGAACGCGGCATATTCGTCGAAGCTCATCGGCTCCGAGCCACCCGCCTTGCTGGCGTTCTTGGCCGCCTTCTCGCGCGGATCGTTAGGCCGCAGTCCGTAGCCGATGTCGGTGGTGCCGCGGCGGAAGTTGGTGTGTTTGTTCACAAACTCCAGGTTCACCGCCTTGTTCTGGATGATGTAGTTGGCGATGTAGTTGAGGATCGCCAGGTCGGTCTGCGGCGTGAAGATCATGCCGTTGTCGGCAAGCTCGAAAGAGCGGTGCTCGAAGGTGGAGAGCACATGGACTTCGCAACCCTTGTGGGTCAGGCGCCGGTCGGTCAGGCGCGACCACAGGATC
>JAGRFO010000102.1 GCA_020446005.1 Rhodocyclaceae bacterium
CGCGTCGATGGCGGCCTGCACCTTGGCGTTGCCGGCGGCGTTGCCCTCGCCGATCAACTGGTCGTAGGCCTCGCCGTTGCGGGTGCTGTCGACCAGCGCCTGCATCCGCGCCAGCGTCTGGTCGAGGCTGCCGCGCAGCGTGGCGTCGGTGGCGGGGTCCTTGGCGGCGACCAGTTCGGCCAGGCTCGGGCCGCTCAGGCGGGTGCCGTCGATGCGGGTGTAGGTGCCGGTGTACACATTCCGGATGCCCAGCGCGTCGTCGAAGTGCGAGCGCGCGGTGTTGTCGCTGAAGCAGTCGTGCTCTTCCTCCGGGTCGTGCAGCATCAGGCCGAGCTTCATCCGCTCGCCGGCCAGCTCGCCGTAGGACAGGCTGCCCATGCCGGTGAAGATGGTGGCCAGCGCGGCGTCGGCGCCGCCGTCGGTGACCGCCGCGCGGGCTTCGCCGCCGGGGGCCCACTGGGCGACCATCCAGCCCAGCTCATCGACCAGCAGATCGGTGGCGGCCTTGAGATAGGCCGCGCGGCGATCGCAGTGGCCGCCGGTGCAGTGCGTGCGGTCGTAGTCGCTAGCGGGCCGCGCGCCGGCGCCGGGCCCGGTGCCGTTGAGGTCCTGCCCCCACAGCAGGAATTCGATGGCGTGATAGCCGGTGGCGACGTTCGATTCGATCTCGTCCACTTCGTGCAGCGTGCTGCCGAGCAAGGCCTTGTCGATGCGGCGGGCGTCGATGCGCCGACCCGACAGGGTCAGCGTCGGGTTGGCGATGACGTTGGCGGCGTAATACGGGTTCTGGTCGGACTCGCTGCCGTAGCCGGGGTCGACATAGTCGATCAGCCCCTCGTCGAGCGGCCAGGCGTTCACCTTGCCCTCCCAGTCATCGACGATGGCATTGCCGAAGCGGAAGGCTTCGGTCTGCTGGTAGGGGCTGCGCGCCACGACCCACGCATTGCGCGCGGTGGCCAGCGTGGCCTCGGAGGGCGTGGCGATGAGCTGGTCGACCGCCGACTGCAGGGTTTTGGCGGTGCTCAGCGCGTCGCTGTAGGTGGCGTGGGCGATGTCGGCGTAGTGCTGCATGACCGCGGCGGGGGTCGGTGCGGCCACGGCGGACACCGGGAGCAGCAGGCTCGCGGCGGCGATCAGGATAGTGTGCTTCATGGGTGCGCCTCCGGATCAGAATTCGACCGACAGGCGGCCGGTGACGGTGGTTTCCTTGTCGCCGGCGTAGTCGGTATCGCGCTTGACTTCCAGGCCGACGCGGGTGCCTTCGGCGATTTCGGTCGACACCGTGCCCAGCACGCGCTTCTCCGGCAGGTCCCACGCCGCGTTCTGCGCATCGTGCGAGCCCTGGAAACCGAGCGCCACGGTGGCCGGCTGACCCAGCGCGGCGAAGTCGTAGGCCGCTTCGAGGTTGTAGACCGAGGGCTTGTCGTTGCCGGCGCTGGTGAATTCGTCGGTGGCGGTGAGGTATTCGGCGATCAGGTGGAAGTCACCGAAACCGAGCGCGGCGCTGAGGATCCAGGCGCCGACCTTGGGATCGCTGGCGCCCACCCAGGCGCCGTCAACGATGGCGTTGGTCTCGGCCATGTCGTTGAGGTAGCCCAGCGTGGCCGCCACCGCCACGCCGTTGGCTTCGGTTTCCACGCCCGCCGACAGGCCGAAATTGGAGATGGTGGTCTCGCGGTTCCCCTGGAAGGCGTAGGCCGAGACGGTGAACGCGCCAGCGCGCACGCCGACTTCGACCGCGCTGTCGAGCGTCTCGCCCAGTTCCTTGGTGATCGGGTCGGCGAGCATGAAGGTGTCGAACACGCCGAAGGGCAGCACGAACTGGCCGGCGTTGACGAACCACGGCCCGTCCGGATCGGCGACGGTGAGCTTCACGTCCTCGATCTCGACCTTGCCGTCGTTGTCGGTGTCCTCTTCGTACTTGAGCATCACCGCGGCGGCCACCCAGTCGTTGATCTGGGCATCGAGCATCAGCTCCAACTTGTGAGCGGTGATGTCGCTGGTATCGGCACCATTGGCCGGGGAGACGTGGTTGGCGTCGATTTCGACCAGGCCATTCACGTTGACGCGCTGGAACCAGGCCTCGCCACCGGCGGTCGGGGGGCCGTCGCGGCCGCGCTCTCCAGCTGGGCGATGCGGGCGTTCTTGGCTTCGATCTCACGCGACTGGTCGATGACCCGCGATTCGAGCTGCGCCATGCGCGCTTCCATCGCCGCCAGCCGGTCTTCCATCGTCGCCGCAGTCGCGCCGGTCGACACCCCAAGCGCCGCGATCGCGGCCGCCAACACCCATTTCTTCATCCCTGTACTCCCGAGTTTTGTTGCCGTGCTGTCTGTCGCTTGACTCGGGTTGGCTGGCGTTGGCTGGCTGGCCGGAGCAAATGACCTCACTTGAAAGTCGAGAATGTTAATGCGAATGATTACTGATTGCAACAATAAGTGATCGTCACATGGTGACGCCAGCGCTCAGGCCGCGGGGCGCAGTTCGACCGCGTCGGCGGCGTCGAGGATCAGGCGGGGGTGGTTGGCGCGCAGCCGCTCGGGGTCAGAGAGCATCCGCCGCCACTGACGCGCGCCGGGCTGGCCGTGATAGAGGCCGAGAATGTGGCGGGTGATGGCCTTGAGCGGTACGCCCTCGCCGATCTGGCGTTCGGCAAAGACCGCCATCGCCTCCGCCACAGCCCGCCGAGACACTGCCGGCGCGGGCGCGCCCCAGCCGCGCGGGTCGGCCTCGGCGAGCAGCCAGGGGTTGTGGTAGGCCTCGCGGCCGATCATCACCCCGTCCACCTCCGGCCATTGGGCTTCCACGTCGCGCCAGCTGCAAAAGCCGCCGTTGATGAGGATTTCGAGCTGCGGGAAATCGGCCTTGAGGCGGCTCACGTAGGCGTACTTGAGCGGCGGGATCTCGCGGTTTTCCTTGGGCGACAGGCCTTTGAGGATCGCGTTGCGGGCATGCACCACGAACACCCGGCAGCCGCTGCGCTGGTGCACCGTGCCGACGAAATCGCGCACGAAGGCGTAACCCTCCTGCGCGTCGATGCCGATGCGGTGCTTGACCGTGACCGCGCGGTCGGTGACATCCTGCATCGCCTTGAGGCAGTCGGCGACGAGCTCCGGCTCGGCCATGAGGCAGGCCCCGAAGGCGCCGGACTGGACCCGCTCGGAGGGGCAGCCGACGTTGAGGTTGATCTCGTCGTAGCCCCACTCGGTGGCCAGCCGCGCGCACTGCGCCAGCGCCGCGGGCTCGCTGCCGCCGAGCTGCAGCGCCAGCGGATGCTCGCAGGCATCGAAGCGCAGGTGGCGCGCCGCATCGCCATGGAGCAGCGCGCCGGTCGTCACCATCTCGGTGTATAGCCAGGTGCGACGGGTGATCTGGCGGGCGAAATAGCGGTAGAAACGGTCGGTCCAGTCGAGCATCGGCGCCACCGCGAGGCGGCGCGCGGGCAGGTCGACCGCCGGGCAGACCACGCCGGGCTTCAGTCCGTGGCGGCGCCGAGGGTCGCTTCCAGCGCAGCCACGCGCTGTTCCAGCGCGGCGAGTTGACGCTGGGTGCGTTCGAGCAGCGCGCGCTGCACGTCGAACTCCTCGCGGGTCACCAGATCGAGCCGGGCAAAGGCGCTGGTCGCCAGCGCGCGGACGTTTTTCTCGATGTCGCGGGCGGGCGACTGGGCGGCCACTTCGGCCAGCCGGCTGCCGATCTGGTCAAGGATGTTGGGCGGATTCATGAACGCACTCCTGCGGGTCTTCAAACGGAACTGGCGCATTTTGGCCCAAAAAGCGGGTCGATGGGCGGCCAGTCATCAGTGGCCACGATGGCGCGGGCACCGCCGCGCACATCAGCGCACCAACTTGGTGCCCCAAAGCGGTGCAATGGCATTTATCGGTGCGCTGCACTGCAACACGATCTGGGCTTCAGTCGTAACTCACTGATTTTTCGATGTAATAAAACTGGCACAGTTCCTGTTAAGTGAGGTCGGCAGTTTTATTTATCGGAGAACCCATTATGTCGAAAATGATTTTGAAAGCAGCGGTTGCGGCCGCTTGTGTGAGCATGCTGAGCGGCGCGGCGCTGGCTGAGGAAGTATCGGCCAACGTCGGCTTCGTGTCGGACTACCAGTATCGTGGTTATTCCCAGAGCAACGAAAACATGGCACTGCAGGGCGGTTTTGACTACGCCCACGACAGCGGCCTGTATGTCGGGGTGTGGGGTTCGAGCATCGACTGGCTGGCCAAGGGCGGCCTGGAAGTCGACGTGTACGCCGGCTACGCCAACTCGATTGGCGACTTCGGCTACGACGTCGGCGTGCTGCAGTACTTCTATCCGGGCGGCGAGACCTCCGGCGGCGACGACGCCGACACCACCGAGGCCTACATCGGTGTGAGCTGGAAGTTCATCTCCTTCAAGTATTCCTACGCCTTCACCGACCTGTTCGGCGCGACCAACTCCGACGGCAGCCAGTACTACGACCTGTCGGCCGAGTATGACCTGGGCAACGGCTTCGGCGTGAGCGCGCACTTCGGCCGTCAGGACATCGAGAACGCCACCGGCTACAACGACTGGAAAGTGGGCGTGAGCAAGGAATACGCCGGCTTCACCTTCGGCGTCGACTACGTCGACACCGATGTCGACAACGATGACAACGCTGACGAGCGCGTGATCGTGTCGGTGTCCAAGTCCTTCTAAATCAGCACCAACCGGCGGGGCCTGCGTCCCGCCGGCGCGTTTTGAAATTCAGGGAGCAGCCATGAAATATCTGATTGCCATCATCAAGCCCTTCAAGCTGGACGAAGTGCGCGAAGCACTCTCGGGCATCGGCGTACAGGGCATTACGGTGACCGAAGTCAAAGGCTTTGGTCGTCAGAAAGGGCACACCGAGTTGTACCGCGGCGCTGAGTACGTCGTGGACTTCCTGCCCAAAGTGAAGCTTGAAGCCGCCATCCCGGCCGCCCTGCTCGACCAGGCCATCGAGGCCATCGAGAAGTCCGGCAGCACCGGCAAGATCGGTGACGGCAAGATCTTCGTCTTCGATCTTGCGCAAGCGATCCGCATCCGCACCGGCGAGACCGGCGCGGACGC
>JAGRFO010000103.1 GCA_020446005.1 Rhodocyclaceae bacterium
CTCGGCGCTGCGCGAAGACCCGGACATCATCCTGGTCGGCGAGGTGCGCGACGCCGACACCGCGAGCATGGCCTTCCGCGCCGCGATGACCGGCCACCAGGTGTATTCCACGCTGCACACCAACACCGCCATCGGCGCCATCCCGCGGCTGTTCGACCTGGGCATCACGCCCGAGATCATGACCGGCAACATCATCGGGGTGGTCGCCCAGCGGCTGGTGCGCACGCTGTGCCCACACTGCAAGGAGGCCTATCCCCCCGAGCCGCTCGAAGCGCGTCTGCTCGGCCTGCCGCCCGAACGCGCGACGCCGACGCTGTACCGCGCGGTGGGCTGCCCGCGCTGCGACTTCCAGGGCTATCGCGGGCGCACCGCAATCATGGAACTGGTGCGCATGGATGGCGACATGGACGAGCTGCTGGCCCGTCGCGCGAGCCAGCGCGAGATCCGCAATGCCGCGCGGGCCAAGGGTTTCCGCGCACTGGCCGAAGACGGCGCGCGGCGCGTTCTGGACGGCATCACCTCGCTCGACGAGCTCACGCGGGTGGTCGACCTGACCGAGCGCATGGTCTAGGCGGGCCGCGACAATGGCCATGTTCGCCTACAAGGCGATGACCCCCGAAGGCCGCCAGGTGCGCGGAGAGATGGACGCGGTCAACCTGGTCGACCTCGAAATGCGCCTCAAGCGCATGGACATGGACTTCATCACCGGCCAGCCGCTGGCCGGGCGCAGCCTGTGGGGCCCGCAGCGGGTGCCGCGGCGCGAGTTGATCAACTTCTGCTTTCACCTCGAACAACTCACCCGCGCCGGGGTGCCGATCCTCGAAGGGCTGACCGACCTGCGCGACTCCACCGAACACCCGCGCTTTCGCGAAGTGGTGGCCGGGCTGGTGGAGAGCATCGAGGGCGGGCGCAACCTGTCGGCGGCCTGCGAGGACTATCCGCTGGTCTTCGACACCGTGTTCTGCAGCCTGCTGCGCGCCGGTGAGACCTCCGGCAACCTCGCCGAGGTGCTGCGCCAGATCAGCGAAAACCTCAAACGCGACGACGAACTGGCCGCCTTCGGCCGCAAGATCGTGATCTACCCGGCGATTGTCAGCCTGATCATCCTGATCGCCCTCACCGTCGCGCTGGTGTTTCTGGTCCCGCAGCTGGGCAGCCTGTTCCGCATGGCGGGGCAGGAGCTGCCGCTGTCGACCCGCCTGCTGATCGCCGCCTCCGACCTGCTGTCACGCTACTGGTGGCTGCTGCTGGCGCTGCTCGCCCTGAGCGTGGCCGGCGTTCAGGGCGCGCTGCGCAACAGCCCCTCGGCGCGCCGCCAGTGGGACGCGCTGATGCTGCACCTGCCGCTCTTTGGTGACATCCGCCGCAAGATCATCCTGGCGCGCTTCGCCGGCCTGTTCGCGATGATGTACGGCGCCGGCATCCCGATCGTCAACGCCCTGCGCGCCACCGAAAGCGTCTCCGGCAACAGCCAGATCGCCGAGGGCCTGCGCCGGGTGCGCGAGCGCATCGCCGAAGGACGCAACGTCTCCGCCGCCTTCAGCTCGGTCACCCTGTTCCCGCCGCTGGTGGTGCGCATGCTGCGGGTGGGCGAGAACACCGGCGCGCTCGATGCCGCGCTGGGCAACGTGGCCTACTTCTACGACCGCGACGTGCGCGAAGCGGTCGAGCGTCTGCAGGCCATGATCGAGCCCTTGCTGATGATCATCCTCGGTGCGATCCTGCTGGGCATCACGATGTCAGTGCTCGGTCCGGTCTACGACATCATCACCCGCCTGCCGCTGTAAGCGCCATGCCCCAACGCCACCTCCTCTACCTCGACGCCAACGCCATGCGCTGCCACCGCTGGCAGCACGGCAAGGTCACCGAGGAGGCGCGCTTTGCGACCACCGACGAGGGCATCACCGGCTTCGCGCGCTACGTCCAGCAGCACACCGGCGGGCTGTTCACCCTGCTGGTCGATCAGGTCGAAGAGAGCTTCCAGCTCGACAGCCTGCCCTACGTTCGCGGTCCCGACCGCGAGGCGATGCTCACCCGCAAGCGCACCCAGGCCTTCTTCGGTTCCTCGCTGAGCGGCGCGCTGTCGCTGGGGCGCGAATCCGGCGGCCGGCGCGACGAGCGCTTCCTGTTCGTCGCGCTCACCCGCCAGGCGGCCCTCGACCCCTGGCTGCAGGCATTGCGTGTCGCCAACGCCCCGCTCACCGGCGTTTTTTCTCCGGCCCTGCTGATCGACCGGCTGGTCAAGCGGCTGGCCGCCGACACCCCACGCTGCCTGCTGGTGAGCTTCGCACCGGGCGGCATGCGTCAGACCTTCATCGACAACGGCCGCCTGCGTTTCAGCCGGCTGGCGCAAAGCCTGCACGACGTGGGCAGCGCCAAGCCGGCCCACTGCGCCGCCGAAATCCTCAAGACCCACTCCTACCTCACCGGCCAGCGGATGATCCCGCGCGACACCCGCCTGCCGGTTCACCTGCTGGTCGACAGCGCCACCTTTGGCCGCCTGCGCGGCGGCCTCGCCGACTCCGACACCCTGCACTACCTGCACACGCCGCTCCAGCAGCTCGCCCACAAGATCGGCCTGAACAGCGAGGTCCGCGGCGGCGACGCCCTGCCCGCGCTGCTGCACTGGATGGCGCGCAACCCCGGCACGCTGCAACTCGCCCCCCCGGCAGAACGGCGCTACTACCGCCTCTGGCAGACCCGCCAGACTCTCCTCGGCGGCGCGCTCGCGGTGTTCGCCGGCGCGGTGCTGTTTGCCGCCAAGCTGGCGCTGGGCAGCTATCAGCTCAATCAGGAGACGCTCAAGCTGCAAGCCACCAGCGCCGCCCAGAACGCCCAGCTCAACCGCCTGATGAGCGCCCTGCCGGCGCTGCCCGTGCCGCTCAACGTGCTCCAGCCGGCCATGGACACCCTCGACACGCTGCGCCGGCAGACGGCCTCCCCGCGCCCCTGGCTGAGCCACCTGAGCGCCGCCCTCGACGCGCACCCCGCGCTGACCCTGCGCGACCTGCGCTGGCAAGTGCTCGACGACCCCGCCGCGCAGACCCCGCCGGGCAGCGTCATGGGCCACGCTCGTCTGAGCCTGCCCGAGACCATCGCCGGCGACCGCCGTGCGATGCTCGACAGCGCGCAGGATTTTCTCGCCGAGCTGTCGCGTCCCCCCGGCCACAGCGTGCGGCTGACCCGCCAGCCGGTCGAACTCGCCCCCGACCGTGCCTTCCGCAGCGCCTCCCAAAACGCGGCGCCGTCCGAAGGCGCTGACTTCGAAGTCAGCTTCGGACTGCGCGGAGGCGCACCATGAAGCCGCTCGCCCGTCTCGCCCTGCTGCGCGGTCCGATCGCCGCCGCCATCGCGCTCATCGCACTGGGCGGCGCGGCGGTGTGGTATGCCTACGCCGACCACGCGCGCGCCGAACTCGCGCACCGCCTGGCCAGCCAGAACGCGCAGCGCGCGGCACAAGCCTTGCAGCGCGCGCGCCGCGACGAAACCCGCCTGCGCGACACCATCGAGCGCTACGCCGCGCTGGCCGACAAGGGCCTAATCGGGCCGGAACGCCGGCTCGACTGGGTTGAAGCGCTCGACGCCGCCCGTCAACGCCATGGGGTGGCCCAGATTTCGTACGAGATCCTGCCCCAGCGCCGCCTCGACGGCGACGCGCCGGCGCAGCCACTCGAGTGGGTGGAGAGCCGGATGCGCCTGCGCATGACGGTCAAGCACGCCGAGGTGGTGCTGCGCGTGCTCGACGATCTGGCCGCCCTCCCCAGCGCCATCGTGCAACCCCAGCGCTGCCGCCTGGCGCGGGAGTCGAGCGCCAGCCCGGCGCTGAGCGTAGACTGCGAAATCCGCTGGCTGAGCCTGCGCCCGGAGGCCGCATCATGAGCCGCCGCGCCCTGCTCGGCCTCGTGCTGATCCTGACCAGCGTCGGCGCGCAGGCGCAGGCGCCGCTCGGTCGGCTGTTCTTCACCCCGCAGGAGCGCGCCGACCTGGATCGCGGCAAAACCGCTGCCACGTCCGACGACACCGCCCCGCCGCCCACGCTGGACGGGATCGTCCGGCGCAGCGACGGACGCGCCACGGTGTGGATCAACGGCCAGCCGGAACGCCGCCAACTCGACTCCGCCAGCCAGGCCGCGGTGCAGGACGCCGACGGCCGGTGGATCACCCGCAAGGTCGGCGAAGCCCCCGACGCCGACCCGCGCCCCCTGATCCGGATCGAACGGGGCGCCCAGTGAACACGCGCCAACGCGGGCTGATCCTGCCGGCGTTGCTGGTGGTGCTGATCATCGGCGGGCTGGCCTTCATGCTCGGACAGAACGGACTGGGCGAAGCGGCCCAGTCCCGCCGCCATCTGCTGACTCTGCGGGCACTCGCCGAGGCCCGCGCGGCGCTAATCGGTTATGCCCAGACCTATCACCACAGCCACCCGGACAGCACGATCGGCTTCCTGCCCTGCCCGGATCTCGACCTGGCCAGCGGCGACGGCAACGCCGAGGGCACCTGCGGGGCCACCGGGCTGTTCTCGGTCGGGCGTCTGCCCTACCGCACGCTCGGCCTGTCGCCGCTGCGCGACGGCGCAGGCGAGTGTCTGTGGTACGCGGTGGCCGGCACCTTCAAGAACCGCTTTCCGGCGGGCTATGTGACTTGGGACACCGCGGGTCAGTTCACGCTCACCCTGGCCGACGGCACGGTACTCAACCCCGGCGGAGCGCGCCAGCGCGCGGTGGCGGTGGTGTTCGCGGCCGGCCGACCGACCGCCAGCCAGCAGCGCGGCACCTCCGCCCACCGCTGCAGCGGCAACCCCGACGCGGCGGTCGCGCTGGCGGCCTATCTGGAAAACGCGCTCACCCCGCAGAGCGCACCCTACGCCATCACCCTTGGCTCGCCGGACAGTCCGATCAACAACGACACGCTGGCGTGGGTCGCCGCCGACGAGGTGTTCAGCGATGAGCTGATCGAGCAGCGCGCCGACTTTGCCGCCTTCATCAACACCATGCTCGGCGATCTGGAAGGCGCGCTGGGCACCCATCCCGACCCCGCGCCACAGCCGTTCACGGTGCCCGGCCAGAGCCTGCCGCCCAACGTGGAAGCCGGCACGCTGCCCGCCGGCGACGCCTCCAGCGAGGGCCAGATCTTCGCCCGCTACGCGGCCTGGGGCGACCAGTTGCGCTATTTTCGCTGCACCGACCTGACCCTCTGCCTGCAGGCTGACGTGGGAGCCGGTCCGGAGACCTGCACCCGTGTGATCATTTTTGCGGGCCGCATTCAGCCCGGGCAGGACCGCAGCCCGGCCAGTCCGGCCACTCCGCTGGCAACAGCCTACTTCGAAGGCGGCAACGTACCAGCGGTGCTCGAAGCGATACCGCCATTCACCGGCCCGACCACCTACGTCGGAACAAACGCCGGGCAGGATCTGGTCCGATGCATCAAATGAAGAACGCGCGCGCGGTCCAACACGGCTTCACGCTGGCCGAACTGGCGGTGGTGCTGACGATTCTGACGATCCTCGCCGGCGCGCTGGTGATCCCCTTTCGCGGCCAGCTTGAACTGCGTCAACGTCAGCAGACCGAGGCCTTGCTGGCCGATGCCCAGGCGGCGCTGATCGGCTTCGCGGCAGTACACGGTCGCCTGCCCTGCCCCACCACCCAGACCAATCCGGCCGACGCCGGCTACGGTCAGGAGAGCATCGACGCGCTCACCGGCAACTGCGTGGTCACCAGCGAAGGCATGTTGCCGTGGCGGACCCTGGGGCTGGCGGCCTTCGATGCCTGGGGCCAGCCGCGCAGCGCGCCAGCCGACCCGTGGACCGGCCACTTCCGCTATCGGGTCGACAGCGGCTTTGCCCGCCTCAGCCCGCGCATCGCGCCGGACACCGCCTATGGCGACGAGATCAAGGTGGTCGACCACGCTGCCAACGCCATCACGGTGTCGACCTACAGCGGCGCGGAGGCGCTCAAGAACACGGTGGCGGTCGCGCTGGTGTACTCGACCGGGCCGGACCTCGCCGCCAACGGCGCCAACGCCAGTTACGAATCAGCCGCCGACGCCACCTACGAGCAGGGCGAACCGACCCAGACCTTTGATGATATCGTTACGTGGATCGGCCGCCCGCTGCTCATTGCACGCATGGCCGAAGCGGGCGGGGTCTAACCCGTCCGACCTAACCCGTCCGACCTAATCCGCGCCGAAAACGACCTTGCCCGAACTGACGGACGAACTGTCCTACCACCGCCCGAGCTTCATGCAGCGCCTGCGCAACGCGGGCGCGCGCCCGGGCGACAACGAGGAAACCCGGCTCGCCAAGTCCTTGCTGGTGCTGGCCACCGGCCTGATGAGCCTCGCCTCGGGGGTGTGGCTGGTGCTGTACTGGCTGACCGG
>JAGRFO010000104.1 GCA_020446005.1 Rhodocyclaceae bacterium
GGCGCGCCATCGGCGTCATCGGCACCCCCACCACCATCAACTCCAACGCCTACGCCCGGCGTATCCACGCCCTCGACCCCGGCGTGCGGGTCTACTCGCAAGCCTGCCCGTTGTTCGTGCCGCTGGTTGAGGAAGGCTGGCTCGACCACCCTGTCACCCGACTGACCGCGTTGGAATATCTCAAGCCGGTGCTGGCCGAGCAGGTCGACAGTCTGGTGCTCGGCTGCACCCACTACCCGCTGCTCAAACCGTTGTTGATGGAGGTGGCCGGCCGCGACGTGCGCCTGGTCGATTCCGCGATCACCGTCGCCGAACAGGCCGCGCAGACGCTGGCCCGGCTCAATCTCGCCAACCCCGGCGCGCAGCATGCGGCCGCGCAGTTCTGCGTCACCGACATCCCGCTGCGTTTTCAGACCATCGGCGAGCGTTTTCTGGGACGGTCGCTGGGGCAGATCGAACGGGTTGGATGGTGACTCATCGTCGGGTCAGGAACGTAAATCCGGTCCCCAGCAAGATGAAAGAGACGAGCGCTTGCAGCATGAGCAGGCCTTCGGCCAGCGCGCCCTTGGGTACGATCTGGGTGTAGGCACCAAAGGCGACCAGATTGATCACCGCCAGATACGGGGCGGTGGCGATCGAAAAGTCGGCGTCGTTCGCGAGCGTGATCGCTCCACCGGCATACAGCGCGCCGTAGGCCAAGGAGAAAAACAGCAGCGTGCCGAGCAGCCACCCGAACCAGCGCTGGACGCTGGTGCCGTATCCCGTCAGCACCCGCCACACCAGCAGAATGTAGCCCGTCCATTCGCCGCGCGAGGCGTAGCGTTTGCGGCGCAGTTCGAGCTGCAGGCGGTGAGCTTCGTCCGCGCGTTCATCGATGCCGATGGTCGCATACATGGCTTTCGCGCGAGCGGCCGAGCGCAGCGCAAAATCCAGCGTTTCCATGTCGAGCGGCGGATCGGCCGGGTTGTTGCCCGCGGCGGCGTCCATGATGACCGCGGCCGCGGCGAAATAGCACTGCGCGGACTTGTCCAGCACGTCCAGCCCGCGCAATTCATTGCCCGCCCGGTGGTAGCACTGCGCGACGGACAGACCGTTCGGGCGGATGCCGTTCTGGGCGAAGTGCAGGTAGATGCAGGCGGCGCGAATTCGCGCCTCGCGGTCGCCGTTGCGGCCGGTTTCGGCGGCCTGGAGCAGTGCGGTCAGGTTGTTGGCGTTAGGGATGATGCCCGGCTCTGCGAACACATTCTGCAGGGAGGGGTCGGTAAAGCGCGTGACCGGACGGTGTTCGAACTGTTCCCAGTCCGTATAAAAACGCTTCATGCAAGCTTCCCTTTTCGCGATCTAGAGATTGAAGGCTGCGCCCAACGTAGTCGGGCGGTCAGTGGAAGCAGAGTGCTCCTTGATGCCCGCGCTAAGCGCCGCGTGCGACCGGTCGTGCCGGGTCTGCGCACCACTCGCTCCACGAGCCCGGATACAGCTTCGCCCCCGGCAGTCCGGCGATTTGCATGGCGAGCAGGTTGTGGCAGGCGGTGACGCCGGAGCCGCACTGGTTGACCACGCGCTCTGGGTCGCGCCCGGCGAGCAGGGTGTCGAACTCGCGGCGCAGCTGGTCGGCCGCTTTGAAGCAGCCGTCCGGCCCGAGGTTGTCCTTGAAGAAGCGGTTGATGGCGCCGGGAATGTGGCCGCCGACCGGGTCGATGGTCTCGTTTTCGCCGCGGTAACGGTCTGGGCTGCGGGCATCGATGAGAGTCATCGCGTCGCTGCGGCAGTGGGCGCGGACGTGGTCGACGTCCACCGCCAGCGCTTGCAGTGTCGGAATGAACGACCGTGGCGAGGCGACGGGGGCGTCCCGATCGAGCACCTGCAGGGTGCTGCACCAGGCGCGGAAACCACCGTCGAGCACGGCGACCTTGCGGTGGCCGAGCCAGTTGAGCAGCCACCACAGGCGCGCGGCGTACATGCCGCCGGTGTCGTCGTAAGCCACCACCTGGGTGTTGGCGTCGATGCCCAGCTCGCCCAACCGTGCGGCAAGGCGCTGCGGGTCGGGCAGGGGGTGCCGGCCATTGACGCCGGTCTTGGGGCCGGAGAGATCGTCGTCCAGATGCAGGAAATGGGCGCCCGGGAGATGCCCCTTGAGGTAGGCGGCGCGGCCAAAATCGGGTTGGGCGAGGTCGTGGCGGCAGTCGACCACCACCCAGTCGGGCGCGCCTAGCCGGGCAAAGAGCTGCTGCGGGGTGATGAGGGTGGTGAAATCAGGGCTCATCGCGGGGTGCCGGTCAGACCGCGTCGGATTCGTCGAGCCAGTCGCGAGCGTCATCGGCGGAGGCGAAGACCTGCACGTCGGCATCGACGAACAGTTGCGAGACCCAGGCGCTCCAGGTAGCCCACTGGTCTTCGGTGATCACCGCGATCTTGCCGAAGTCGTGCTTGTGCTCGCGGCTGTAGCGAATTTCCTCCCACGCCACGTCAATCGTGAAGCCGGCCATTTCGCGCAGGTCTATGAGCAGATTGACCGCGCCCTCGAACTTGATCTTGTAATTGACCAGTTGTTCGAACTCCTTGTAGTCAGCCAGCGTGAATTCGCCCAAAACGGTGACTTCGACCAGGTTGGGGCCATGTTCGGTGGTAATCATGAGCGTCTCCTTGGCGCGGCCGCGCGACTGGCGGCTGCGTCGTCCCTACTATAGCGAGGGCGCTGGAGGGCATCAATCGGCGCGTTGGGCGGTGCTCGGCGCGTGGCGGGCGAGCGACACCGCGATGCCGCTGGCGATGATCATGGCGATGCCGGTCAGCGCCGCGCTGTCCAGATGCTCGTCCCACAGCAGCACCCCGAACAGACTGGCGAAGACGACGGTCGAGTAGGCCAGATTGGCGGCGACAATGGTCGCGCCGTAGCGGTAGGCGCGGGTCATCGCCAGTTGCGCGCCGCTGCCGAACAGGCCAATCCCGGCCAGCACCAGCGCGCCGCGCACGTCGGGCCAGTGGAAGCCCTCGCCGAGCAGCACAAAGGGGATCGCGCCCAGCGTGGTCACCAGCGAAAAGTAGAACACCGTGCGGGTCTCCGGCTCGCCCGCGCGGCCCAGTTCGCGCACGTGGATGTAGGCCAGGCTGGCGACCAGCCCGGTGCCCAGCCCGGCCAGCGCGCCGAGCCACTGGTCGGCCGCCAGCGTTGGGCGCAGCAGCACCACCACCCCGGCAAAACCGAGCGCCACGGCGAAGACGGCCAGTGGGCGCAGGCGCTCGCCAAACCACAGCGCCAGCATCAGCGCCACGAACAGCGGCGAGGTGTAGTTGAGCGTCACCGCGGTGGCCAGCGGTAGGATGCTGATCGCAAAGAAGTAGCAGCCCAGCGCGATCGAGCCGGCCACCGCGCGCGACAGTTGCAGGCGCAGGTGCGGGGTGCGCCACGGCGTGCGGCGGGCGCGCATCAGCGCGGCCATGGTCAGCACCCCGGCGAGACCGCGGTAGAAGGTCAGCTCGGCGGTGGGGAACAGGTCGGCGCCGAACTTGACGCTCACGCCCATGCAGGCGAACAGCAGGCTGGCGAGGATCATCCAGAGCGCGGGCATGGCGTCGGGTGGTGGGGTGGGAGCGCTTATTGAACCACAGTTGACGAGCGCAACCGGCAGACACTTTGCGCCGATTCGATGTCCGATGTGTGCGTGCGCCGCCCGGTCCGGCTGACCATAATTCAGGCATGGAACTCGACCCCGACCGCTGCTACGACGCCTTCGTCGCGCACGATGCCCGCTTCGACGGGCGGGTGTTCGTGGGCGTGCGCTCCACCGGCATCTACTGCCGGCCGGTGTGCCGGGTGCGCACCCCGCGCCGGGCGGTGTGCCGCTTCTACCCCAGCGCCGCGGCGGCCGAAGCGGCCGGCTTCCGCCCCTGCCTGCGCTGTCGGCCGGAGCTTGCGCCGGGGCTGTCTGCGATGGACGCCGGCGCCACCCTGGCGCGGGCCGCTGCCGGGCTGGTCGATGCGCATCTGGCGGAAGCGCTGACCGTGACCACCTTGGCGGCGCGGGTCGGCATCACCGAGCGCCACCTGCGTCGCCTGTTCCGCGCGCACTTCGGGGTCGCCCCGGCCAGCTACCTGCGCACCCGTCGGCTGCTGCACGCCAAGCAGTTGCTCACCGATACCGCGCTACCGGTCACCGAGATCGCCGCCGCGGCCGGCTTCGGCAGCCTGCGCGGGCTCGAGGCGGCCTTTCAGCGCCACTACCGCATGGCGCCTTCGGCTTTGCGCGGTACGGCGGGGCCGCGTGCCGGCGATGGTCTGCGTTTTTCGCTCGCGTATCGCGCGCCCTTCGATTTTCCGCGTCTTCTCGACTTTCTCGCCGGCCGAACCATCGCCGGGGTCGAGCAGGTCGCCGACGGCGAATATCGGCGCAGCGTGCGCGTGGGCGCGCATCGCGGCTGGCTGCGGGTGCGCCACGGCACGGTTGCGCTGGAGGTCGTCCTCTCGCCCTCGCTGGCGACGGTGATCCCGGCGGTGCTGGCGGGGGTGCGCCGGCTGTTCGATCTGGACGCCGATCCGCTGGCCGTTGCCCAGGCGCTCGGCGCGCTGGCCGCGCCGCGGCCGGGGCTGCGTCTGCCGGGCGCCTTCGACGGCATCGAGATGGCAGTGCGCGCGGTGCTCGGCCAGCAGATCACGGTCAAGGCCGCGCGCACCCTGGCGGGACGCTTTGCCGCAGCCTTCGGCGAGCCGGTTGAGACGCCCTGGGCCGACCTCAACATCGCGTTTCCGGGTGCTGAGCGCATCGCCACTCTGACGTCCTCGCAGATTGGCGAGTTGGGCATCATCGGCCGTCGCGCAGAACTCATCATCGCGCTCGCCGCAGCGGTGGCGGAAGGCCGGCTCGTGCTCTCGCCCGGCGCGCCGCTGCCGGAGACGCTCGCGCAACTGCAGGCGATGCCCGGCATTGGCCCGTGGACCACGCACTACATCGCCATGCGCGCACTGGCCTGGCCCGACGCCTACCCCGAGGGGGACTACGGCGTGCGTGCCGCGCTGGGCATGTGCAGCGCCCGCGAGGCACGCCATCGGTTCGAGGCCTGGCGGCCGTGGCGGGCCTATGCGGTGATGCATTTATGGGCGTCGTTGGGCGAGGCCGGGGAGACAAGATCATGACCGAAGCACGCTACGGACTGCGCTTCGAGACTCCGCTGGGGGTCTGCCAGGTGCGTGCCATGGACGCCGGTCTGCTCAGTGCCCGCTTCGACGACGCGGCGTGCACTCTGCCCGCCAGCCCGCTGTGCGAGGACGCCGCGCGGCAGATCCGCGCCTATCTGGCGGGGACGCGGCGCGCCTTCGATCTGCCGCTGTCGCCGCGTGGGACGCCTTTTCAGCAGTCGGTGTGGGCGGCCCTGCAGGGCCTGCCGTATGGCGTCACCACGCACTACGGCGCGCTCGCCGCGTCGCTGGGCCGGCCGACGGCGGCGCGCGCGGTGGGCGCCGCGGTCGGCAAGAATCCGCTGTGGCTGATCATTCCCTGCCACCGCGTGATCGGCTGTGATGGCGCGCTGACCGGCTACGCCGGCGGCCTCCCGCTCAAGCGCGCGCTGTTGGCGCTGGAGGGCGTCGATGCGGCCGCGTGACACGCTCGAACTGCTCGTGCTGGCAGCCCTGTGGGGGGCGAGCTTCCTGTTCATGCGTCAGGCCGCGCCCGAGTTCGGCCCGGTGGCGCTGATCTTCGTCCGGGTGCTGCTCGCGGCGCTGTTCCTGTGGCCGGTGCTGGCATGGCGCGGGCAGGGGCGCGAACTGCTGCGCCATGCCGGGCCGATCGCGGTGGTTGGCCTGCTCGGCTCGGCGCTGCCCTTCGTGCTGATCGCCTGGGCGCTGCTATCGCTCACCGCCGGCTTCGCCTCCATCGTCAACGCCACCGCAGCATTGTGGGCGGCGCTGGTGGCACGGCTGTGGTTCGGCGAGCGTTTGACCCGCATGCGCGCCGCCGGTCTCGCGATCGGCTTTGTCGGGGTCGGCGTGCTGGTGTCGGGGAATGCCGGGTTTCATGGCGAGCACATCGCGCTGTCGGTGGTCGCCGGCCTGCTCGCCACCTTGTCCTACGGTGTGGCGGCGAACTACACCCGGCGCTATCTGACCGGCGTGTCCTCGCTGGCGATCACCACCGGCGGGCAACTCGCCGCCGCGCTGGCGCTCGCGCCCGTGGCGGCGTGGCTGTGGCCAGCGGGCGAGATCAGCGCCCGGGCATGGACTGCCGCCGCGATGCTGGCCGTGGCCTGCACCGCGGTGGCTTACATTCTCTACTTCCGCCTCATCGCCAACATCGGCCCGACGCGCGCCATCGCCGTCACCTTCCTGATCCCCGCCTTCGGCATGGGCTGGGGGGTGCTCGTCCTCGACGAAGCGCTCGGGCTGCGCATGCTCGCCGGCGCCGGGGTGATCCTCGCCGGGACTGCGTTGGCGACCGGGCTGGTGGATGGCGACCGGCTGCGGCGTTGGGCGCGGCGGCTCCGAAGCGGACCGATGGCCTGACTCGGCGCCTTGAATTTAGTGCCCTGAAATGCCAAGCGCCTTCAGCGCTTTTGCAAGCGTGTCGACCGATTCCTGATGCTTGCCGGCCTTGTGGAGGGTTTCGCCTTCAGCGCGCCAACTCGCGATCTGGGCGGCCTGCTCAGGACTCAGTGACGGATGCTTGGCCATGGCCTCGTCGATTTTTTTCATGTCCGCCGGGCAGTGATAGGCCCATGCGGCCGACGAAGCCGCAAACAGTGCGGTGGCCAGTACAGTTTTGATGTGCATGACAAGGCTCCTGTGAACAAGCGAATCGCGCATTCGCAAATCAGAGTAGTTGTTTGTCCGGCTGTTCGCCAGAAAGGAAATGTCAGCAGCCATGTCGCGTCTGGTCCGTACAGCCGTCCGCCGGGATGCGCAAATAAAAAGCGCGCCCCTCAGGACGCGCTCTACAGGTGCTGCTGGCGAGTTTAGCGGCGGCGACGCGCTGACAGGGCGGCCAGACCGAGACCGAGCAGGGCCAGCGAACCGGGTTCCGGCAGGTCGGTGCCGCCCCCCAGATTGTCCCCACCGTTGTCGTTGGGGTCGATCTCGCCGACTTCATCAACGTCCAGTTCAAAGTCGTAGAGACGAATCAGCGAGACCTTTCCGTCGACGAATTCGTCCTGTCCCGGGCCGACGAGGTTGTCGGCGAAGAAGGTCAGCAGGTTGTTCGGATTGGCAGCACCGTAGGTGGCGATGTTCATCACCGGGGTGACCAGATCGAACTGGAATACGCCGTCGAGATAGGCGGTGACGTGATTGGCAGCATCGCTGGTGAGGGTGACGCGGTGATACGCGCCGAAGGTCCAGGTGTTGGGGCCGCCACCGACCGGATAAATTTGCAGCGTGTCGTTGGGCTGGACGTAGAAGCCATTGTCGCTGGAACGGTTGGAGGCGTCGAGAATACGCTGCCAGCTCGGGCCGTCGGCATCGAACGAGAACACCAGATCGACCGAGTAGGCCGAGCCGCTGAGCAGGCCGGTGGTGTTGAGTTCTAGGCCAGCGTTGTCGGCCGATGTGCTGTTTCCGTCGAAGCGATACACGGTTTTGCTGGCGCCGAACACGGTGTCGCTGACAAATGCGTTGGCGCCCAGCGGATCGATCGCGGTGAGGGCGGCGACACCGCCTTCGTTGGCATTGAGCGTGCCGTCGTCAAAGTCGTAGGTGGCGACGGCAACCGGTGCGGCAGCAACGGCAGCCGCAAAACCGAGGCTGAACAGGCCGGTGGCGAACTGCGCTGCAATGCGCGGCAGATGTTGGCGAGAAGTCATGGGGTTCTTCCTTAATCAAACGTGATGTCTTGGCGGTTTCAAAGCATGATTCGAGCCAGAATAATTTATTCATATAAATCAATATATTACGTCAATTCATCGTTTAAGAGCCATCCAACTGTAAATCCGACCGACATCTGACTGATCGTAAAGACCGTCTTGCGCAATCGCCCAATGGGTGCGCGACCGCGCCGGCAGGGAGTAGACTTCCAAGCTGTTCTCCCCTGAGCGCGACCTGTCCGACTCATGCAACCCGCCAACCGCGACGAAGCCTTCGCTGTGCTCGATCTTGCCCCCGGCGCCCGACCGGCCGAGATCAAGCGGGCGTTTCGGCGGCTGGCGATGCAGTGGCATCCCGATCGCAATGCCGGTCACGATGCCATCGACCGTTTCCGCCAGATCAAGGCGGCGCACGATTTTCTGGTGCGTGGCGAGGCGGAGGTCGATGCGATGCCGGAGGCGTCGCCGCGTGGCCCGGATCAGCGCGACACGCTGTGGCTGACGCTCGAGGAGGCGATCGCCGGCGGGGTGCATGTGCAGGTGGTGTCGCGCGCGGAGCCGTGCGGGGAATGCGCGGGCAGCGGGCGGGTGACGCTGCGTTACTCGCGCCTGTGCGAGACCTGTCAGGGCAGCGGGCGGGTGCGCGAGGGCAAGGGTCTGGGCACCTGCGCGGAGTGCGCGGGCAAGGGATTTTCGGCGGTGGTGGCGTGCGAGGCCTGCGCCGGCAGTGGCGCCCGGCAGGCCGAGCGCAGCGTGCGCGTGACCGTGCCGGCGGGGATGTGGCCGGGGCGCATGCTGCGGCTGGCGGGCAAGGCCGCGCAGGTCGACGGCCAGCCGCCGGGCGATCTGCTGCTGGTGGCCCGGCTGCAGCCGCACGAGCTGTTCGTGCTGGAGGACGACGCGCTCAGCGTGACCGTGCCGATGTCGCTGTTCGAGATGTTGCTTGGCGGGGCGGTGCTGGTGCCGGTGCCGGGTGGGGTGGAGCGGGTCGACCTCGCGCCCGGCGCGCACAGCGTGCAGCGTTTCGAGCTACCCGGCCACGGGCTGCCGCAGCGCGACGGCAGCCGCGGGGTGCTGCATGTGCAGATCGAGCCGGTGATGCCCGAGTCGCTGGGCAAGTCCGATCTGGCCGCGCTCGACACCTTGCAGCAGACGCTGGCGCGGGCGGAGTCGCGGCTGTTCCCGAGATTGGCGGCGTGGCGCCGACGCTGGCTGGGGATCGAGTCCGGCAAGAAGGGCAGGAAGGGGCGCCGGCGGTCGGACTGAATGGTGTCGTAAAAAAATGAAATGGCGACCCGTGGGTCGCCATTTTTTGGGTCAGCCGGACTGAGATTTACCCGTCGAAACGCGCCTGCAAGGCGGCAATCGCGGGCAGGGTCTTGCCTTCCAGGAATTCGAGGAAGGCGCCGCCGCCGGTGGAGATGTAGCCGATGTCGTCGGCGATGTGGAACTTGGCGATCGCCGCCAGGGTGTCGCCGCCGCCAGCGATCGAGAAGGCTTCGGAGTGGGCGATGGCGGAGGCCATCATCTTGGTGCCGCCGGCGAACTGGGCGTGCTCGAACACGCCGACCGGGCCGTTCCAGACGATGGTGCCGGCGTGGGCGATGATGTCGGCGAGCTTGGCGGCGGACTTGGGGCCGACGTCGAGGATGCGGTCGTGGGGGCCGACCTCGTCCGCCGGGATGCGGTTGGCGCGGGCCAGCGCGGAGACTTCGTCGGCCACCACCACGTCCACCGGCAGCGGCACCTCGGCGCCGCGCTCGCGCATCATGTCCATGATGATCTGGGCTTCCTTGACCAGCTCGGGCTCGGCCAGCGATTCGCCGATGCGCTTGCCCGAGGCGAGCAGGAAAGTGTTGGCGATGCCGCCGCCGACGATGAGCTGGTCGACCTTGTCGGCGAGGGTGCGCAGGATGGTGAGCTTGGAGGAGACCTTGGCGCCGCCGACGATCGCCACCAGCGGGCGGGCGGGGTTCTCGGTGGCTTTGGAGAGGGCGTCGATCTCCGCGCCCATGAGGATGCCGGCGCAGGCCACGGGGGCGAAGCGGGCGATGCCTTCGGTGGTGGCCTCGGCGCGGTGGGCGGTGCCGAAGGCGTCATTCACATAGACATCGCACAGGGCCGCCATTTTTTTGGCCAGCGCTTCGTTGTTTTTCTTCTCACCGAGATTGCCGCGGCAGTTTTCGAGCAGCACCACTTCACCCGGTTTGACCTCGAAACCGCCCTCGGTCCAGTCGTTGATCAGCCGCACCGGGCGGTTGATGAGCTGGCCGAGACGCACCGCGACCGGCATCAGGGTGTCGTCGGCCGACAGCTGCCCCTCGGTCGGGCGGCCCAGGTGCGAGGTGACCATGACCGCCGCGCCCTGGTCCAGACAGTACTGGATGGAGGGGATGGAGGCGCGGATGCGGGTGTCTTCGGTGATGTTGCCGGCTTCGTCCTGCGGGACGTTGAGGTCGGCGCGGATGAAGACGCGTTTGCTGGCGACGTCGAGTTCGTTGAGTTTTCTGACTTTCATGTCTGGCTTTCCTGGACGGGATCAAGGGATTGGGCGGCGGCGTCGGGCCAGCGCTGGCGCCAGTGGTGGAGGACGTCCACCATCCGGCTGGCAAAGCCCCATTCGTTGTCGAACCACAGCAGCACGCTGGCCAGCGCATCGCCGCTGAGCAGGGTCTGGCCGCCGTCGATGACCGCCGAGTGAGGGTCGTGGTTGAAGTCCACCGAGGCGTGTTCGTGTTCGGTATAGGCGAGCAGTCCGCGCTGGCCGCCGCGCGCGGCTTCGGCGAGGCTGGCGTTGAGCGCTGCGCGGGTGACCGGATGACGCAGGGTGAGGCTCAGCTCGATCGCCGAGACGTTGAGCGTCGGCACCCGAATCGCCTTGGCCTGCACCCGTCCGGCGAGCTGCGGCAGCAGGCGCTCGACGCCGCGCGCCAGCCCGGTCGACACCGGAATGATGGACTGCATGGCGGAGCGGGTGCGGCGCAGGTCGGTGTGGTGGTAGCCGTCGATCAGCGGCTGGTCGTTCATCACCGAATGCAAGGTGGTGAGCAGGGCGTGGTCGACGCCGAATTGACGGTCGAGCAGCGCCAGCACCGGCACCACCGCGTTGGTGGTACACGAGGCGTTGGAGACCAGGCGCTCGTGGCCGTCGAGACTGGCGTGGTTGATGCCGAAGACCACCGTGGCGTCGACGTCCTCGGCGGTGGCGCCGGGGTTGGACAGCAGCACCCGCGGGCAGCCGGCGTCGATGAAGCGCTGCAGCTCGGCGCGGCGGGTGTAACGGCCGGAGCATTCGACCAGCAGGTCGATGTCGAGGGCGGCCCAGTCGACCGCCTCGGGCTCGCCGGCGTGGCTGATCGCGATCCGTTCTCCGTCGATGCGCAGGCAGTCGCCGTCCGCCTCGACGGTGCCGGGAAAGCGGCCGTGGGTGGAGTCGAAGCGGGTCAGGTATTCGATGCTCGCGAGGTCCGCCGGCTCGTTGATGGCGACCACCCGGTAGCGCGCGCGGTGGGGCGACTCATGCAGGGCGCGCAGGAAACAGCGGCCGATGCGGCCGTAGCCGTTGATGGCCAGGCGAAGCGTCATGGTGTGTGGGTGTGGGTCAAAAAAAGGGGCGCACGCGGCGCCCCCTCCGGTTCAGGCTCAGCGCTTGGCGAAGCTGCGCGCGGCGTCCAGCATGCGGCAGGAGTAGCCCCACTCGTTGTCGTACCAGGCCAGCACCTTGACCAGGGTGCCGTCGATGACCCGGGTCTGGGTGGCGTCGAAGGTCGAGGACACGGTGGTGTGGTTGAAGTCGCTGGACACCAGCGGTTCGTTGTTCACCGCCAGGATGCCCTTCATCGGGCCTTCGGCGGCGGCGGCCATCAGCGCGTTGATCTCTTCCTTGGTGGTCGGGCGCTCGGCGGTGAAGGTGAGGTCCACCAGCGAGACGTTGATGGTCGGCACGCGCAGGGCGAAGCCATCGACCTTGCCCTTGAGCTGCGGCAGCACCAGGCCCACCGCCTTGGCGGCGCCGGTCTTGGTCGGGATGATGTTGGCGGCTGCGGCGCGGGCGCGGCGCAGGTCCTTGTGGCGCACGTCCACGGTCACCTGATCGTTGGTGTAGGCGTGGATGGTGGTCATCAGGCCCTGCTGGATGCCGACGCTGTCGGACAGCACCTTGGCGACCGGGGCGAGGCAGTTGGTGGTGCACGAGGCGTTGGAGACCACGGTCATGCCGTCCTTGAGGTCGCCCTCATTGACGCCCATGACGATGGTGGCGTCAACGTCGTCGCCGCCCGGGGCGGAGATCAGCACGCGCTTGGCGCCCATCTCCAGCAACTGCTGCGCCTTGGCCTTGCTGGTGTAGGCGCCGGTGCATTCGAGCAGCACGTCGACGCCGTGGCTGCCCCAGTTGACGCCCTTGGGATCTTTGGTGGAGTAGAAGGGGATCGGCTTGCCGTCGATGATGATGCAGTTCTCGCCCTCGGTCTGCACCGAGGTGGCAAAACGGCCGTGGGTGGTGTCGTACTTGAGCAGGTGGGCGTTGGTGGTGAGGTCGCCGGAGGCGTTGATGGCGACCACCTCGAACTCGTTCTGCAGGCCTTGCTCGTAGATCGCGCGCAGGGTGCAGCGACCGATGCGGCCGAAACCGTTGATGGCAACTTTAATCGTCATGGTGAGCGTCCTTGTTCTCTCTTCAAAGATTCGTTTGTCTGTGTCAGCCGACCAGCGTGCGCACCGCGTCCACCACCGCTTCGCGGGTGATGCCGAAGGCCTTGAACAGCTCGCCGGCCGGGGCGGATTCGCCGAAGCGGTCGATGCCGATCACCGCGCCTTCGAGGCCGACGTACTTGCGCCACAGGTCGGTCACGCCGGCCTCGACCGCCACGCGCGGGATGCCGGCGGGCAGCACGGTGGCCTTGTAGGCCGACTCCTGCCGGTCGAACAGGTTGGTGCAGGGCATCGACACCACGCGCACGAAGGTGCCGAGCTCGGCCAGCGTCTGCTGGGCGGCGAGGGCCAGCGCCACTTCGGAACCGGTGGCGATGATAAGCGCATGGGGCGATTTGCCCTGTGACGCATTGCCGGCTTCGGACAACACGTAGCCGCCGCGGCGGATGGCGGCGGTCTGGGCCGCGTCGCGTGGCTGGAAGGGCAGGTTCTGGCGCGAGAAGCACAGGCTCGACGGACCGTCCTTGCGCTCGATGGCGTGCGCCCAGGCGACCGCCGATTCGGTGGTGTCGCAGGGGCGCCACACGTCCATGTTGGGCATCACCCGCAGGGAGGCGATCTGTTCGACGGGCTGGTGGGTCGGACCGTCTTCGCCCAGACCGATGGAGTCGTGGGTGAACACGAAGATCTGGCGCAGCTTCATCAGCGCGGCCATGCGCAGGGCGTTGCGCGCGTACTCGCTGAACATCAGGAAGGTGGCGGTGTAGGGGATCAGGCCGCCGTGCAGCGCCGCGCCGTTGGCGATCGCCGCCATGCCGAATTCGCGCACGCCGTAGTACACGTAGTTACCGCCGGTCTCGCGGCTCACGCCCCGGGCGCCCGACCACAGGGTGAGGTTGGAGCCGGCCAGGTCGGCCGAGCCGCCGAGCAGCTCGGGCAGCTTTGGTGCGAAGGCCTCGATGGCGTTCTGGCTGGCCTTGCGGGTGGCGATGGTCTCGCCCTTGTCGGCGATGGCGGCGAGCGTCGCGTCGACATGCGCCGGCCAGTCGGTGGGTAGCGCGCCGCGCATGCGGCGCTCGAATTCGGCGGCCAGTGCGGGGTGGGCGGCTCGGTAGGCGGCGAAGCGCGTGTTCCACTCGGCCTCGGCGGCGGCGCCGGCTTCGCGTGCATCCCACGCGGCGTAGACCTCCTGCGGAACCTCGAAGGGCGGGTGGTGCCAGCCGATGTATTCGCGCGCGGCGGCGATCTCGGCGTCACCCAGTGGTGCGCCGTGCACGTCGTGGCCGCCCTGCTTGTTGGGCGCGCCGGCGCCGATCACGGTCTTGCAGCAGATCAGGGTGGGCTGCGCGGTGTTGGCGCGGGCCTGCTCGATGGCGCTCTGGAGGGCGACCGGGTCATGGCCCTGCACGTCGCGGATCACCTGCCAGCCGTAGGCTTCGAAGCGCTTCGGGGTGTCGTCGGTGAACCAGCCCTCGACATGGCCGTCGATGGAGATGGCGTTGTCGTCGTAGAAGGCGGTCAGTTTGCCCAGCCCGAGCGTGCCAGCCAGCGAGCAGGCTTCGTGCGAGA
>JAGRFO010000105.1 GCA_020446005.1 Rhodocyclaceae bacterium
CGCCATACGACCTGACCAAGGGGCGAATTGTTTTTCGCGCCAAGTAATTGAGTTTGAGGAGTTTTGAGATGAGAGTGCAGGCATCAGTCAAGCGTCTCTGCCGCAACTGCAAGATTATTCGCCGCAAAGGCGTCGTTCGGGTCATCTGCACCGATCCTCGCCACAAGCAGCGCCAAGGTTGATGGCTGAGGCCGTCAAGGTTATAATTTAAAGTTTAGCTTTCTGGGGTGATCGGATGGCCCGTATTGCTGGGGTAAACATTCCCAATCACAAGCACACCGATATCGCATTGACAGCGATTTTTGGTGTCGGTCGGACCCGCGCGCAGAAGATCTGTGCCGCGGCAGGAGTGGAACGCACGGTCAAGGTCAAGGACCTGACCGAGTCGGACATGGAGCGCCTGCGCGAAGAGGTCGGCAAATTTGTCATTGAGGGTGATCTTCGTCGTGAAGTCACCATGAGCATCAAGCGCCTCATGGACCTGAGTTGCTACCGGGGCTTGCGCCATCGTCGCGGTCTGCCGGTTCGTGGCCAGCGCACCCGCACGAACGCCCGCACCCGTAAAGGGCCGCGCAAGGCAATCGCCGGTAAGAAGTGATAGAGACGAGATATGGCTAAGACTGCTACCAAGGTTCGCAAGAAGGTCAAGAAAAACGTTGCCGAAGGCATCGTTCATGTCCACGCGAGCTTCAACAACACGATTATCACCATCACCGATCGGCAGGGCAACGCGTTGTCTTGGGCGACTTCTGGCGGTGCAGGCTTCAAGGGGTCGCGCAAGAGCACCCCGTTTGCTGCCCAGGTGGCTGCCGAGGCCGCTGGCAAAGCGGCCCAGGAGTGTGGCGTGAAGAACGTCGAAGTGCGGATCAAGGGCCCCGGCCCGGGTCGTGAATCGTCGGTGCGTGCGCTCAACGCACTCGGTATCAAAGTGACCAGCATCACCGATATCACCCCGATTCCGCACAATGGTTGCCGGCCGCCCAAAAAGCGCCGTATCTGACAAGGAGTTCCAACGTGGCCCGCAATCTTGATCCCAAGTGCCGCCAGTGCCGCCGCGAGGGGGAGAAGCTCTTCCTCAAGGGCGAGAAGTGTTTTACTGACAAGTGCTCAATCGAGCGCCGGGCGTACGCGCCGGGGCAGCATGGTCAGCGTTCGGGACAGCGCATGTCCGGCTACGGCGTTCAGCTGCGCGAAAAGCAGAAGATCCGCCGTCTCTACGGTGTGCTGGAGCGCCAGTTCCGTCGTGTGTACGCCGAAGCAGATCGCCGTCGTGGTCAGACCGGCGAGAACCTGCTGCAATTGCTCGAAGGCCGTCTTGATTCCGTGGCCTACCGCATGGGCTTTGGCGCCTCGCGTTCCGAATCGCGCCAGATCGTTCGTCATAACGGCGTGCTGGTCAATGGTCAGCGGGTCAACATCCCCTCCTACAATGTCCGCCCCGGCGATGTTGTTGAACTGACGGAACGTGCGCGGGGTTCGCTGCGGGTCAAGGCCGCACTGGAAGCGGCCGAGTCGCGTGGTTATCCCGAGTGGATCGAGGTGGACGCCAAGGCCGGTAAGGGTGTCTTCAAGGCCTATCCGGAGCGCGCCGAGTTGCCCGCGACCCTGAACGAAGGTCTGGTCGTCGAACTTTATTCCCGTTAATTGCGACGCTGTCGCGATTTGCGAACCAAGGACTGCTGATGCAAAGCAACGCACTGCTGAAACCTCGCATCATTGACGTGCAAAGCCTGTCGCCGGTGCACGCGCGTGTCACCATGGAGCCGTTTGAGCGCGGGTTCGGGCACACGCTGGGCAATGCCCTGCGCCGAATCCTCCTGTCGTCGCTGCCAGGTTGCGCTCCGACCGAGGTGAGCATCGCCGGGGTGCTGCACGAGTACTCCACGCTGGACGGCGTTCGTGAGGACGTGGTCGACCTGCTGCTGAACATGAAGGGCGTTGTGCTCAAGATGCACAACCGCGGCGAAGCCACCCTCAAGCTCAGCAAGTCGGGCGAAGGCATGGTCACCGCAGGCGACATCGAAAGCACCCATGACGTCGAGGTGATCAACCCCGATTTCGTGATTGCGCATCTCGCCCCTGGCGGCAAGCTGGAGATGGAGATCAAGGTTGAAGAGGGGCGCGGCTACCAGCCCGCCAATCAGCGCCCGGCCAGCACCGAGTCGCGTTCGATCGGCCACATCATGCTGGATGCCTCGTTCAGCCCGGTTCAGCGCGTGAGCTACAAGGTGGAGAGCGCGCGGGTTGAACAGCGCACTGACCTGGACCGTCTGGTGATCGACATCGAGACCAACGGCGCGGTCGATCCGGAAGAGGCGATCCGTTACGCCGCGCGCGTGCTGGTTGATCAGCTGTCGGTGTTTGCCGATCTGGAAGGCACCCCGGTTGAAGTTGAGCCGACTCAGGCGCCGGTCATCGACCCGGTCCTGCTGCGTCCGGTTGACGATCTTGAGCTGACGGTGCGTTCGGCCAACTGTCTCAAGGCCGAAAACATCTACTACATCGGCGACCTGATCCAGCGGACGGAAACAGAGCTGCTGAAAACGCCGAACCTCGGCCGCAAGTCGCTCAATGAGATCAAGGAAGTGTTGGCCTCCCGCGGTCTGACGCTCGGTATGAAACTGGAAAATTGGCCGCCGGCCGGGCTTGAAAAGCTCGGTTGATCGGCAGAAAAGAGGAACGAGATCATGCGTCACCGTAACGGTCTTCGCAAACTGAACCGCACGAGTTCACACCGCCAGGCGATGTTTCGCAACATGGCCAACTCGCTGCTGAACCATGAAGCCATCAAGACCACGCTGCCGAAAGCCAAAGAGCTGCGTCGTGTTGTTGAGCCGCTGATTACGCTGGGCAAGAAGCCGTCCGTGGCAAACCGCCGGCTGGCCTTTGATCGTCTGCGTGACCGCGCCATGGTGGTCAAGCTGTTTGACGTGCTGGGCCCCCGTTTTGCGGCCCGCAACGGTGGTTATCTGCGCATCCTGAAGTGCGGTTTCCGCGATGGCGACAATGCGCCGATGGCCTATGTCGAACTGCTGGATCGCCCGCAAGTCGATGATGAGGCCCCGGTTGAAGAAGTGAAGGAAGAGCAGGCGGCGTAAGCACGCTATGCAATCAAAAAAACCGGCCGCATGGCCGGTTTTTTTATGCCTGAATCAATCGTTGAAGCCGCGGATGCGATTGATCCGGCGTCGGTCCTGCTTGGTTGGGCGAGCGCCATGTTGTCGTCCCGCCAAATTCTGCTTCATGAATTCCGCCCGTTCAATGCTCTCAGCAGTTTCGGCGTACAGCGTCCGGGCCTGTGGCGCGGGGCCGCGCGTGGCGGAAAGGGCGCAGACCGTGACGGTGATGTGCCGGGCGCCCAGCGTGATGTCCACCGTGTCGCCGACGTCAATGGCATGGGCGGGTTTGACGCGCGACTGGTTCAGATGCACCCGGCCGCCGTCGACCGCCGCGGTGGCCAGCGTGCGGGTCTTGAAAAAGCGCGCCGCCCACAGCCACTTGTCGATGCGTAGCCGGGCTTCGTTCTCTGGGTCGCGGTTCATGCGCGTACCGGGCGTTTGGCGAGCTTGCGCTGGAGGGTTCGACGATGCATTTTGAGTGCGCGCGCGGTCGCCGAGATGTTGCCATCGTGCTCGGCCAGAATCCGCTGGATGTGCTCCCACTCCAGTCGGTCCACTGACATCGGTTCGGAGGGGACCGGTTGCGCCGGTCGGTTGGCGCCATTGGTCAGCGCGTTGAGGATCGCCTCGGCATCGGCGGGCTTGGCGAGGTATTGGTGGGCGCCCAGCTTGATCGCGTCCACCGCGGTGGTGATGCTGGCATAGCCGGTGAGGACCACGATGCGCGCATCGGGCCGGAGGGCCAGCAGCGGCTCGATCAGCGCCAGCCCCGAGGCGTTGCCGAGGTTGAGGTCGAGCACCACGTGTTCGGGTCGGTGCTGGCGCATCTGGCTGAGCGCGTCTGCCGGTTCGGTGGCGCCGATGCTTGCCAGGCCACGATGGGCGAGTGTGCGGCACAGGATGCGGTTGAAGGTTGGGTCATCATCGATGACCAGCACGCTGGGTGGTGGGGCAGGGTGAGTCATGGCGAGGCGGTGGGCAGGGTGACGGTTGCGATGGTACCGCCGCCGTGGCGGGGGGTGTACTCGAGCGAACCACCGAGTTGCTCGATGGCGGAGATGCTCAGCATCAGACCGATCCCGAGGCCTTCCGAGGGGAGGTGGCGACGCGATTCCGGCGCGTTGAGCGTGGCCAGCACGGCGGCCGGCATGCCCGCGCCGCGATCCGCAATGCGCACTTGCAGCAGTTCGCCGTGGCATGTGGTCGAGATGTCGACGGGGGTGTCGGGCGCGGCGCTGGCGGCATTGTTGATGAGGTTGCGCATGGCTTGGTCGAGCGCCGTGTCGGCGATGAGGTCGGCCGTCGCGTCGGCCTGGGTGCGCGACACCCGCAGGTCGGGGCGCTGGGTGCGTAGCGTGTTGATGAGGGCGTCCAGCCACGGGCCGAGGGCCGTGCGGCGGGCGGACTCGGGGCGCGGCCGGCCGCCGGCTTCGGCAAGGCGGGTGAGAATCTCGCGGCAGTGGCCGATCTGCTGCGACATCAGGGCCAGGTCTTCGTCGGCTTGCGCGGGGTTGTCGCCACTGCGCAGGCCGTCGACGAGCAGTTTCATGGTCGCCAGCGGGGTCCCCATTTCATGCGCCGCGCCGGCGGCCAGGTTGGCCATGGCTAAGATGCGTTCGCTGCGCAGGCGCTTCTCGCGGGCCTCGGCAAGTGCCTGGTCGCGCAAGCGCATCGCCTGTGTCATGCGTGATACATACCAGGTCACCACCGCGGCGGACAGCGCGAAGGTGACCCACATCCCAGCCAGGTGCCAATGCACGGCCTGCGCCGGATCCTGCAGGCCGAGCGGCAGATGATGGTTCCACAGCCATGTGTAAGCACCGACGGCGAGAAGCGACAGCAGCCAGGTCTGCGCCGCCGGCAACACCGCCGCGCCGACCGCGATCAGGGGGAGGAGCAGCGAGATCAGCGGGTTGGTGGCGCCGCCGGTGAGGTAGAGAAAGCTGGTCCATGCGGCCAGGTCGATCAGCAGTTCGAGCAGCACATGCCAGCGGCCGTTCTCCAGCGTGGCGCGTCGGGCGAGGAGGTTCCACGCTCCCAGCGCGGCGCTGACGATCAGCACGGGGACCAGCGGGACGCGGATGCCGAACAGCGGTTCGGCGCCCAACGCAATCGCCAGCATCACCCCGATCGACAGCCAGCGCAGCGACACCAGGCGCGCGATGTGACCCAGATGGCGGGTGGTGGGGGCGGTGGGTTCGACACTCACCCCGCGATTATCGCCGATGTGCGCGGCGATACGCCGGCTGCGGCATCCTGTCGCATCGCCGCGCGGGGAAATATCCGCTAGCCTCCCGGGCACGTTCTCGGAGAGGAAAACCCATGTCGTTCGTTCGCAGTCTTGTTGTTGGTGTGATCGCCGTGTTGAGCGCACCCTTTCTCCATGCCGCCGAGGTGAGTGTCGATGAGCCCTGGGTGCGCGGCACGGTGGCCGCGCAGAAGGCCACCGGCGCGTTCATGCGCCTGACCGCGGCGTCGCCGCTGCGGCTGGTCGGGGCGAGCAGCCCGGTGGCGGCGACGGTTGAGGTCCACGAGATGGCGATGGAGCACAACGTGATGAAAATGCGCCCGGTCGCGGGGCTGGATCTGCCCGCCGGCCAAGCGGTCGAACTCAAGCCCGGCGGCTATCACATCATGCTGATGGGGCTGGTGGCGCCTTTGGCGGCCGACGCGCAGGTGCCCATCACCCTGAGTTTCGAGCGTCCCGACGGGAGTCGTCTCACCCAGCAGGTCGATGCGCCGGTGCGTCCCCTCGGCGCGGCAGCGCCGGCCATGTCGCACGGCAAGCATATGCACTGAGCGCGCCGCGCCCGGTTGACACGCCGCCTGCGGGCGGCGTTTTTGCGTGCGGTCATGACTGCGCGCGCATGGGGGCGGTATCATGCGGCGGGTCTGAACGGGAGAGGGGCGTAAGCGCATGGCGAATGTTCTGGTGACGGGCGGGGCCGGCTATATCGGCTCGCACACGTGCGTGGAATTGCTGGCGGCCGGCCACGAGGTGGTGGTGGTCGACAACTTCTGCAACAGCAAGCCGCTGGCGCTGACACGGGTTGGCCAGATCGCCGGTCGGCCGGTGGCCGCGGTGCATGCGGTCGACATCCGCGACCGCGGCGCGCTCGACGCGGTGTTCGCGGCGCGGCGATTCGATGCTGTGATCCATTTCGCCGGCCTCAAGGCGGTCGGCGAATCGGTGGCGCAGCCGCTAGCCTACTACGACAACAACGTCGGCGGCACCGTGGCGCTGGTCGAGACCATGGCCACGCACGGCGTCAAGCGGATCGTCTTTAGCTCCTCCGCCACGGTGTATGGCGACCCCGCCAGCGTGCCGATCCGCGAGGATTTCCCCACTGGCCCGACCAACCCCTACGGCCGCACCAAGTGGATGCTCGAATATGTGCTGCGCGACGTCGCAGCGGCCGATCCGCAGTGGCATGTCGCCCTGCTGCGCTACTTCAATCCGGTCGGCGCGCATCGCTCGGGACAGATTGGCGAAGACCCCAACGGCATTCCCAACAACCTGATGCCCTACGTGAGCCAGGTGGCGATCGGCCGTCTGCCGCAACTACAGGTGTTCGGCGGTGATTACCCCACGCCGGATGGCACCGGCGTGCGCGACTACA
>JAGRFO010000106.1 GCA_020446005.1 Rhodocyclaceae bacterium
ATCCCGCGGCCTGGATCGCCGCCATCCGCGCCTTGCTCGCCAACCCCGAGGCACGCGCCAGCGCGGGCCGTGCGCTGCAGGACGCGGTGTGCGCGCAGATGGACGGACTGCCGGCCTATCTGGCGCGCTGGCGCGCCGCGTGGGCGCACCCCGACGCAGCGCCCGCGGCCAACCTCACGCTCCCGCCCAAGGACCAGGACGACCCGACCCCGGTGCTGTTCGACGCCCTGCTGCAGGCCTTTCCGCCCAGCGCCACGCACGCCGACGCGGCACCCGCCCGCCAGCGCACAACGGCCATTCCCTCGACGCCAACGACCACAAAATCAAGCACGTCGGAAGACGAAGAAGCCGCCGCCAAGGCCGAACGCCGCAGCCGCATCACCGCCCAGCGCTCACCCGACGCCGCCTCGGCCCTGCTGGACGAGGACTACACGGTGTTTCTCGAACGCCGCGCCTTGATCCCGAGCGATCAGCAGTTCCTGCAAAAGGCCATGGCGAAGTGGTCGTCCGAGCCGGTGATCCACGTCCTCACCGAGGCGCGCAACAGCGAATTCGAGCTGCTCTCGAACACCCTCGACAGCCTTGGCGCGCAGCCTTATTCGCTGTGGTCGCTGTCGATTCTGGCGGATGTTCCGTGCCCCGATCCGGCGATTGCCGAGTTGCCCAACATCGACTGGCTGCATCGCACCGACCCGGCGCAGCCGGCCAAGGCGATCTTCGACGCCATCGTCGCGCAGCGCGATTGCGACGTGGTGGTGTATCTGCCGCCAGGCACCGAGCTCGATCCACTGTGTCTGTGGCGGGTGGCCCACGAGTTCGCGACCCGCGCGCAGTGGATGGCGCTGTACGCCGACGACGACGTGGTCCGCGTCGATGGCAATCGCGTCGAGCCGCGCTTCAAGCCCGATCTGAACGTCGACTTCCTGCGCAGTTGCGACTACATCGGCCCGCTGTGGGTGCGCGGCAGCGTGTTCCGCCGCGCCGGTGGATTCGCCGAATGCGCCGGCACACGCCTCTACGACCTGAGCCTGCGGGTGCTCGACCTGGTCGGTCGCACCGCCATCGGCCATATCGCCGACCCCTTGCTCAGCCTGCCGGTGTCGCCGACCCTGCTGATCTCCGACCGCGACGCGCACGCCGCCGTGAGCGCGCATTTGACGCGCAACGGGCTCGCCCACCGGGTCATGCCCGGCGCGCTGCATGCGACCTGGCGCGTCGAATACCAGCACGCCGCGCAGCCGCGGGTCGACATCGTGCTGGCTTACCGCAACCAGCTCGAATTCATCGAGCCGGCGGTCGACAGCCTTTTCCGCCAGACCCGCTGGCCGAATTTCCGCCTGATCCTGGTCGACAACGACAGTGACGATGCCGACTGCGCAGCCTGGGCCGAGCGCATTCAGACACAACATGGCGAACAGGTCGTTCGGCTACGTCACCCCGGGGCGCCAAACCGGGCCGCCGCCTTCAACGCCGGCGCCCGCCACAGCGACGCCGACTATGTGCTGTTCCTTCATCACGACGTGCAGATGCTGGCCGCGCACTGGCTCGACCGCCTGATGAGCCACGCCATGCGCCCCGAAGTGGCGGTGGTGGCGCCGCGTCAGGCAAGCCCTGGCGACCATGCGCTCGAATTCTCCGGCTCGGTGTTCGCCCTGCCGCCGGGCATCGGCTCGCCAGAGCTGGACGACACGCTGCTCAACTATCCGGGTTATCTGGGCCGCCTGCAGACCGATCAGAACTTCGCCCTGCTCAACAGCGCCTGCCTGCTGGTGCGGCGCAGCTGCTTTGACGCCGCAGGCGGATTCGACGAAAACCTCGGCCTGATCGGCTGCGAAACCGACCTGTCGGCGCGTCTGGCGCGTCACGGCCTGCTGGTGTGGACGCCGTGGGCCACCATCGCCCATTATGCCGAAGACATGCCGACCATCGAATCGGCCACAGAAGCGGCCTGTATCGCCGAGTCGGCACAACACCACAGCGCCGTCGCCACTCAGCGCAATCTGCTGATTTCTCGCTACATGGCTCCCCTGGGGCGTGACCGTGCATGGAACACCAATCTGCGCCTGGTCCACGACGAAGCCAAAGTCGAGAGCGGCTTCGCCGTGGAATGGCACACCGTGCCTGCCGATGTGCCGCGCATCGTCGCCGACATGGTCACCGGCGCGGGCGAATTCCGCGCAATTGCGCCGCTGCGCGCCGCGCGCCGCGTGGGCAAGGCCCAGGCGGCCATTTTCCATCCGCCCTCCCGTGACGTGCGGCGCATGTGCACCGCCATGGACCTGGCGCGGCTCGAAGGTGTCGACAGCGTCATCGTGCACAATCCGGCGGTCGCCCCGCAGGTCAATCTGCTGCGCCAGATCCGCACCCACCATCCCGACGCGCTGCTCATCGCAGCGCTCGACGACTTGACCACTGCGGTTCCCTGCGACAGCGACGTATTCACCCAATGGACACGCGAAACCCGCAGCCACATGCGCCGCTGCCTCGCCCAATGCAACCGGCTGGTGGTGTCCACCGAACCGCTGGTCGACTTTGCCCGCCACATGATCGACGACATCCGGGTGGTCCCCAACCGTGTCGAGTGGGCACGCTGGGAAGGGCTCCAGTCGAAGCGCCGGACCGGCAGCAAACCCCGCGTCGGCTGGGCCGGGGCACAACAACATGCGGGCGATCTGGCGCTGATCGAGGAGGTGGTGCGGCGCACCCACGGCGAGGTGGACTGGATTTTCTTCGGCATGTGTCCGCCGGCACTGGCCCCCTACGCCAAGGAATCCTACGGCTGGGTAGACTTCGACCGCTATCCGGCCACGCTCGCCAGCCTCAACCTCGATCTGGCCATCGCACCGCTGGAGATCAATGCCTTCAACGAGGCCAAGAGCAATTTGCGCCTGCTCGACTACGGCATCCTCGGCTGGCCGGTGGTGTGCACCGACATCACCCCCTATCGCGGCGCACCGGTGACCCGGGTTAACAATTCGTCACAGGAATGGATCGAAGCCATCCGCGCCCATGTGCACGATCTGGATGCCGCTGAACGTGCTGGCGACGCCCTTCGGGAATGGGTTCTCTCGGACTACATTCTGGAAGAGCACGTGGACGACTGGCTGGCCCATCACCTGCCGTAAAGCCAGCGTAAACCGGGACAAAAAGAGGGCCACGGCGCCCTCTTTCTTTTTGGCGAAAACAGCCCGAAAGCATCTTCGAAACACCACATCACGGGCATATTCCGGCGCCATCGCCCCTCAAGGCAAGGCACCCTAAACCTTTACGGCACAAGGGTTTGCGGCAATGGTGTGGCGCAAAAATTCCTACAGTTTCGATCGGTGCCGCCGTAAGGAAAACCAAGGGCACGGGCATCAACATGCTGACAGTGCCTGGTAGAAGAGATCAGGAGATCATCATGGCACAAGTCATTAACACCAACGTCTATTCGCTGAACGCTCAGCGCAACCTCAACCGTAGCCAGGAAGGCCTTGCCACCTCGCTGCAGCGGCTGTCCTCGGGCCTGCGTGTCAACACCGCCCGCGATGACGCCGCCGGTCTGGCCGTTGCCCAGCGTATGGAAGCGGATGCCCGTGGCCTGACGGTGGCAATGCGCAACGCTTCGGACGGCATCTCGTTCGCCCAGACCGCCGACGGCGCACTGGCGACCGCGGCCGACATGCTGCAGCGGATGCGCGAACTGGC